>JAFAQI010000200.1 GCA_019246495.1 Frankiales bacterium
CCGACGGTTCGGTGAACGGGAAGTGGTGTGGTCGCAACCGCGTGCGCACGTCGGCACCGAACATCGCCGCGGCGAAGAGGTCGAGCGTGCCGCGCAGGTCGCCCATGGTGAGCCCGCGATCGACCGCCAGTCCCTCCACCTGATGGAAGACCGGCGAATGCGTCGCGTCGATCGGATCATTGCGATAGACCCGGCCGGGGACGACTACATAGCGCGGCGCACCATCGGCCAGCAACGCGCGCAGCTGCACCGGCGAGGTGTGGGTACGCAGCACGACGCCGCTGCCGGGTGGCGCCACCCAGAGGGTGTCCTGCTCCTCGCGTGCGGAGTGGTGTGCGGGGATGTTGAGCGCGTCGAAGTTCAGCCACTCGGCTTCGGCCTCGGGGCCCTCCGCGACCTCCCAGCCCATTCCGACGAAGACGTCCGCGACCCGTTCCTGGACAAGCGTGAGCGGATGCCGTGCCCCGCGCGGACGGCGGTCCCACGGCAGGGTGACGTCGACCGACTCCTCGCGCAGCACTCGGTTGTCGCGTTCGCGTTCCAGCGCGATGCGTCGTTCGTCGTACGCCGTCTGCAACCGCTGGAGGGTGTCGTTCACGATGCGTCCGGCGGCTGCCCGCTCGGCGGCCGGGATGCCGCCGAGAGCCCGCCGAGCGAGGGCGACCGGTGACCGTGGTCCGAGGTGCGCCGTGTGGGCGGCCGCGAGTTCGTCGAGGTCCCTCGCCGCGGCGAATGCGGCATGACCGGCGTCGACCACCTCTTGCTGTCGGTCGGGGTCGAGCGGTGGCGGGTTCACAACGTCGTCAGAGGCGGGCATGGGATGGCAGGCCTTCGCGGGTCGGCGCGGATCGCGCGCAGTCTAGGGGTGGGCACGGCGCCCGCCCGGATGTCGCGGGCTGTGCCCCCGCCCACCGGATGCTCAGCGAGCGAAGCTGGGCGTCCCGGCGGGCAGCGAAAACCGGAGTTGCGCGCCACCGCTCGGTGCGCGACCCGCTTCGATCGACCCGCCGTGCGCGTCGACGATTCCCTTGGCGATGTAGAGACCCAGGCCGGTGCCGCCACGACCGCCGCCACGCCAGAACTTCGTGAAGACGCGCCCCTGCGCCTCCGGAGCGATGCCCTCGCCCTCGTCGGCCACAGTCACTTCGGCTCCTCCAGCTTCGGTCGGGCGCACCGTGACCGTGACAGTCCCGGCGCCGTGCCGCAACGCGTTTTCGACAAGGTTGCCGACGACCTGCGCCAGCTTGTCCGGGTCGAGCCACATCTCCGGAAGTGGCCCCTCCTCGACCAGCTTGAACCGGTCCGGGCTCTCCCCTGCCGCAATGCGCGCGTCGAAGTCACGCCGGATCACCGCAACGAGGTCGACCACTTGCTTGTGCACCTCGAGCCGGCCGGCCTCGATTCGCGAGACGTCGAGGAGCTCGCTGATGAGGCGGGTGACCCGATCGGCGTCGGAGTTGACGGTCTGGAGCATCAGCTTCTTCTGCTCGTCTGAGAAGCGGTCCCACTTCGCGAGCAATGTCGCGGTGAATCCTTTGACGCTCGTCAACGGCGACCGCAGCTCGTGCGCCACGGTGGAGACGAGCTCGGAACCGCTACGTTCGATACGACGCCGAGCCGCGGTGTCGCGTAGTGAGATCACCAGGCGGCGCATCTGCCGGTCGGTGTCGCGTACGTAGCGCGCGGTGACCAGCAGGTCGAGGTCGGACTCGGCCGACCCGCGGCTGAGGGTCAGCGTGCGTTCCGGCTGACCGATCCGGCTGACGAGGCCGTCGTAGGGACGGGTGCAGGCCCACCAGTCCCGGCCTTGCTCGTCGACGAGCGGAAGCACTTCGCGGAAGTCGCGGCCCACCGTCTCGTCGGCGGAGCAGGCGAGCAGGCGCTGGGCTGCGGGGTTGACCAGGACGACCCGGCCGTCTGCATCGGCGACGACGACACCGTCCGGCAACTCGTCGTACGCCGCCTTGTCCAGCACCTGGCCAGCCTAGTATCCCGAGGCCCGCACAGCGGGCCAGGCAACGGTCGCCTCGCCGCGTCGCCACCGCGACGGTCCGTCGAGGACGGGCCAGCCGGCGCTGCGGACATCGGCCACGGCGGCCGCGAACCGCTGCCGGCCGCCGAAGACGGACAGCCCGGCGTGTGCGGCCCAGGCGGAGTCGAGATCTGTCAGCAGGCGATGAACGGGCTCCCCCGGCACGTGATGGTGGATCAGAGCCTTCGGCAACCGCGCCGCCACTCGCGACGGCTGTTCGCCGACGTCGACCGCGAGGGTCAGTGACTGTGGCCCCTCGGCGTTGACGGCCACCCACGCAGCGAGCCGACCGGACTCGTCCGACGTGCCGTCGACGAGGACGCCACCGGCCGCGAGCTGCGCGAGCATCGCCTGCCATGCCTGCGGGACCTGGTTCTCGTCGTACTGCCGGAGGACGTTGAAGGCGCGAACGACGTGCGGACGCAGCCCGGCGAGCTCGAACCCGCCGTGGGCGAAATCCACGCGGTCGGTCCGAGCCGATGCCGCGCCGGCGACCCGCGCCGGGTCGATGTCGAGACCGACGACCCGCGCGGCACTGTTGACGGCGCGCAGCCGCGCGGCGAGCTCGAGTGTCGTGACAGGGGAAGCACCGAAACCGAGGTCGACGACCAGCAGCTCGGGCGTGCGGAGTAGTCCGGGGTAGGCGGCGAGCAGCCAACGGTCCACCCGGCGGAGCCGATGCCGAGCCGTTGTGCCGCGGGTGACGGTGCCCAGCGGCCGGCGAGCACGGACCACGGCTGGTCGACCGGTCGGCGGCATGCTCAGCGCCGGTGCTGGGCAGTCGACCAGAGGCAGATCGCCGCCGCCGTCGCGAGGTTGAGCGACTCGGCCCGGCCGGTCTGCGGAATGCTCACGACCCGGTCGGCCCACGCGGGCGCCGTGGCATCCAGCCCGTGCGCCTCGTTGCCGAACACCCAGCAGGTCGGTGCGCCGAGCGCGTCGCCCAGGGCGTCGAGCGGATCGCCGTCGCCGGCAGCGGCGAGCACCTGCAGGCCGGCCGCGCGCGCAGCGTCGACAACGGGTGCCAACTCAACATCGGTCAGCACCGGGAGGTGGAAGAGGCTGCCGGCGGTCGCCCGCACGCACTTGCCGCCGTAGGGATCCACCGAGCCCCCGGTCAGCACCACGGCGTCGGCGGCGAACGCGTCGGCGGTTCGGATCACCGTTCCGGCGTTGCCGGGGTCCGCGACCCGGTCCAGCACCGCGACGAGGTTCGGCCGGCCGCGGAACACCGTCGACAGCTCGAGCTCGGGCCGGGCCGCGACGGCGACGACGCCTTGCGGATGCACGGTTTCCGCCAGTGCGTCAGCCACCCGGTCGTCGACGAATACGACGTCGCCACCGCGCGCGCGGACCGCGTCCACGAGCCCGGGCTGGCGCTGCGCGAGGTCAGCAGTGACGAAGACGTCACCGATCCCGTACGCCGACGAGCCGACGAGCTCCGCTACGGCGTGCGGACCTTCGACGAGGAACGTCCCTGTGGCGGCTCGCTCCTTGGCACGGCGAAGCGCGCGAGCCGCCGCCACGCGACGGTTCTGCATCGAGGTGACGACGCCGGGCTCGCCGGCCACCGTCGATCCTCGGCTCAGGCCGCGGACTCCCCGGCCTGCGCCGGCACGGCTGAGCGGGCGAGCTCGACGAGCGCCGTGAACGCGGCCGCGTCGCTCACCGCGAGCTCGGCGAGGTTCTTGCGGTCGACCTCGACGCCGGCGGCCTTCAGGCCCTGGATGAAGCGGTTGTATGTCATCCCGTTGGCCCGTGCCGCAGCGTTGATGCGCTGGATCCAGAGCTGACGGAACTCACCCTTGCGCGCCCGCCGGTCACGGTAGGCGTAGTTGAGCGAGTGGAGCATCTGCTCCTTGGCCTTGCGGTAGAGCCGCGAACGCTGGCCGCGGTAGCCACTGGCGCGTTCAAGGACGACGCGGCGCTTCTTGTGGGCGTTGACCGCCCGCTTCACGCGTGCCACGGAAAGACTCCAAACTCTGGATATGTAATGAGGTCAGGGACGAGGTCGATCAGCGGCCGAGGAGCTTCTTCATCTTCTTGAAGTCCGCGGCCGACACGAGCTCGACGCCGGCGAGCCGCCGGGTGCGCGTCGAAGGCTTGTGCTCGAAGTTGTGCCGGCGGTTCGCGCGCTCGTGGGTCAACTTGCCGCCACCCGTCACCTTGAAGCGCTTTCGGGCACCGCTGTGCGACTTCATCTTGGGCATGACTGCCTCGTCTCCTGCTCGTTGAAAATGCTGGTCGTGCGGGTTGGCCTCACTCGGCGGCTGCTGCCTCCGGGGTCCCGCGACTGTGCTGCTGCTGAGCCTTGCGGTGCGGTGCCATGACCATGATCATGTTGCGGCCGTCCTGCTTCGGCTCGAACTCGACGTAGCCGAGCTCCTGCACGTCCTCCGCGAGCCGCTTCAGCAACCGGAACCCGAGCTCGGGTCGCGACTGCTCGCGTCCGCGGAACATGATCGTGATCTTCACCTTGTCGCCCGCCTTGAGGAACCGAACGACGTGACCCTTCTTGGTCTCGTAGTCGTGCGGATCGATCTTCGGCCGGAGCTTCATCTCCTTGATGACCGTGTGCACCTGGTTGCGGCGCGCTTCACGGGCCTTCTGCGCGGTCTCGTACTTGTACTTGCCGTAGTCCATGAGCTTGCAGACCGGTGGCCGGGCGGTCGCCGCGACCTCGACCAGGTCGAGATCCGCTTCCTGCGCCAGCCGCAGCGCGTCGCCGATGGCGACGATGCCGACCTGCTCACCATTCGGACCGACGAGTCGCACTTCGGGGACGCGGATCCGGTCGTTGATGCGTGGCTCGACGCTCACCAGGCCCCCACGCTGACGTGGGTGCGGCAAGCGCTGTCGCGGACAGTTCTGATGGGGCCTCCTCAGGCGTTGCGGTTGTGCGGCCCGGGGCCTTTCATGGGAAAGGTCCCGTACGACGTGCGCACGGGACCTCGACACGACGGCGCTCGGAGCCTTGTCGGCGCGAACGCCGGCGGACAGCTGTCCGAGCGACGACCCGCCGGCCTGGGGCCGGTCAGGTGGGAGTCGAGGCTCCGCTTGCTGGTGTCCCCGCTGGCGGCGGATGCACCTGTCGCACGC
>JAFAQI010000218.1 GCA_019246495.1 Frankiales bacterium
CCGAACGTGTCGTTGACGGTCTTGAAGTGGTCGAGGTCGATGAACACGACGGCATCGCCCGGCCCGAGATCCGCAAGGCGTTCGTCGAGATCGTGCCGGTTGTGAAGCCCGGTGAGGGCGTCGTACGCCGCCCGCTGCTCGAGCACCGCCTGGTCGGCGGCGTTGCGGCTGGTGATGCTCGCGAGCAGCTCGCCGATGATCCCCCAGATGCCGATCGCCACTGGGAGGCGGGCGACGGTCGCGCGGTCGACCGGCATGTTGGCCAGGAGCCAGCAGCCGGCTGCGAGGGGCAGCAGCCACGTCGCGGTGCCACGCTTCTGGGTGACGCCGACGTAGACGAACAGAAGCGTGAACAGGCCGCTGATCGCGGGAGCAAGCCGATCGGTGAGCGGTCCGGTGAGCCCGAGCGCCACGAAACTCAGCACGGGCGGGGCGAGCGCGGCGACGCGCGGCCAGCGGGCGAGCCGTGGGGTGCCGACGACGACAGCGGCGCCCGTGGCGGCCAGCAGCAGCGCCAGCAGGCCGAGGTCTTCCCAGGCGGGGCGAATGACGACAAGCGAGATCGACGTGGTCACCAGGCTCGCGACAGCGAAGCGCAGCCACAGCCCAAGCGGCGACGTCGCGTCCGGCAGCGTCAAGCGCGGGCGCCGCCCCCCGAGCGAATGCACGTTGTCATCATCGGCAGATAGGCCATTGGGGTGAATAGCAAATCCGGACTGTTCCCCGGATACGTCACCAAGAGGGCAGGCCCGATCGTCGGGCATGCCGGACAAATGCCACGGCATAGGCCACGGCCACCGGCAGCGCGACCGCCGCGGCGCTGAACCACTGCCCGGCGCCGTGGCCATCCGCGACCTGGAGCCGGTCGATGCCGAGCGCCACTAGACCGAGTCCGGCGACGCCGAACGCGACCAGTCCGCTCAACAGCGCGATGGGAGCCGTCGTCGGCAGAGGGCCACGCCGGCGACGTGTCCAGGCGAACAGTCCGACCGCGAGCAGCAGCCCGAACAGGCCCATCGCCACCCGCGCCTGCACGTTGTCGGCGTTGGACTCCGCGAGGAAAGCCTGCGTGCACGTGTGTGCCGCGCGGTGGATCGACAGCCAGTGGTGGCAGGCCGACGCGGGATAGGTCGTCCCCGGCGGGTCGGCGAACACGAACACCCGGCCCCACATCCACGTCATCGCCTGCTCGACCGCACCCGACAAGCCGACCGCGAGCAGGCCGATCGTCGCGACCGGCAGCAGCTGTCGGACCATTGTCGCGGCGAGCTGCGGCAGCGACATCGCGCCCGACCGGTTGAAGCCCGCGGCGACATCGCCAGCGTCGCCGAACTCCGCGACCGCGCGCGCCTCGGCGTCGCGTGGATCCATGGCCGCCGCGACATGAGCGGCGACGGCCTGATGCAAGTGGTCGTCGGCCTCGGCAAGAGCCCGGCGTACGGCGGAAGGACGCCCACGCAGCTTGCCGAGAAGGTCGTCGAGATAGGCCTCGACCGGCGAGTCGTCGCGGGCGGTCACGCGGCACCGCCGTCGAGCCGGGCCACCCGGACGCTGCCGCCGCTGCGGACGCTGCCGAGGACGTTGCCGATGCCGCGGGCGAAGCGTTGCCAGTCCGTGCGGAGTGCGTCGAGCGAGCGGTGGCCGTCGCGGGTCAGGCGATAGACGCGGCGACGACGCGGACCGCTGGTGTCCCAGTCGCTGGCGAGGAGGCCTTGCGACTCAAGCCGGTGCAGCGCGGGATAGACGGTGCCCTCGGGCAGGTCGAACGTGCCCTTGCTGCGGTCGCGCAACGCGACGACGACCTCATAGCCGTGCGCCGGCCCGTCGGCCAGGACACGCAGCAGCAACAGGTCGAGGTGGCCCTTCAGTTGCTCGTTGGCTGCCATACCTAGAGACGCTAGGTATGCAGCTGCCCCCTGTCAACCTCGTCCTGCCGCTCCGCGCACTTCGGGCAGGCGAGCCGGTCGTCCGGATCGAACTCGCCTTCCAGGTTGATGATCACGTGGCCGGCGCCACACACGGCGCGGTAGCCGACGAGGGCGCGCTGGGTCGCATGCACGTACCCGTCCTCGCCGACCAAGCCCATTCCCGGATGCAGGTCGGCCACGTCGGCGCTCCTGGGAGTCGAGCTGCTGGGTTGACGAGAGCGCGGCGGTGTAATCCGCCGCGCTCCGCCACCGGACTCCGACAGCCGTCTCGCAAGCGTTAGGGCTGGGAAGGGGAGCCGGCACCCCTATATCGCCACATATGCCTCGAGCGTTACAGCCGTCGTCGGACGGAAACCGAACGAACTCAGTAGGCGCCGCGGGCGCGGAC
>JAFAQI010000219.1 GCA_019246495.1 Frankiales bacterium
GGTCGTCGGCGACCAGAAGCCGTTCATCGCGGCGCTGGTGACGATCAACGAGGACGCCTTCCCGGACTGGCAATCCAAGAACAACAAGGACTCCAACGCGACCGTCGCCGACCTGGCCGACGACGACGCCTTGCGCGCCGCCGTGCAGGAGGCGATCGACGACGCGAACCGTGCGGTGTCGAAGGCCGAGGCAATCAAGGCGTTCACGATCCTCGGCGACGACTGGACGGTCGACAGCGGACACCTGACGCCGTCGCTCAAGGTGAAGCGCAACGAGGTGCTCAAGGACTACTCCGCCGAGGTCGACGCGATCTACTCGTCGGGCAAGCCCGACTGATCGTGCCGTTCCGAGCACTGCGCGGCCTCGTCTTACCGGACGACGAGGCCGAGACCGCCACCCCGGAGCGGTGGGAGCCGGAGTCCGTCGCGCTCGTCGTGCGGCTGCTCGTCCTGCTGATGTGCCTCGTCCTCTCGGCCGTCAGCCAGGTGTCGGGTGAGGCGCTGCTGTGGTTCCCGCTGCTGATCCTGGCCGCCGTCATCGGGACCGTGGGCCAACGCTTCCGGCCGCTCGTGGGGCGGCTGCTGCGGATCGTCGAGGCGATGATCGCGGCGGTCGCGATCGTCGCGACCTTCGAGCCGACCAGCCCGTTGTTCCCCTACCTGATCGCCCCCACGTTCGCCGGGGGCCTGCTGGTCGGCGTGACCGGCGCGATCGTCTCGCCCGGATTCGCCGCGCTCGTGCTCGTCAGCGCCTTTCCGTTCCTGCACAACACGCAGAACTACGGCGCGGCGATCGGCGAGTGGATCGTCCTTGCTGTTGCGGCCGGGCTGCTCGCCGCCTGGGTGCGGCGCCTGCTGCGACCGGTCGACCGCGTGGTCCCGGTCGACACGTCCTACGCCGCGGCGTACCGGTTGCTCGCGCAGCTGCGACCCGTTGCCCGGCAGCTGTCGGTCGGACTCGACCCGGGGACCATCGCCTCCGGGCTGCTCGAAGAGCTGCGCGCGGTCAGCGAGTTCGACCGAGGCGGAGTGTTCGTGCGGACCGGCGCCGGGCGGCTCATCCCGCTGGCCGCGCTCGGCGCCGCGCGCATCGACTGGGACGTCGACATTGCCGACGACGGCCCGTTCGCCGAGGCGTGGCTGAGCCAGCGGGTGCAGCGGCTGAGCCGGCAGCTCTCGGGCCCGCCGGGCAGCGCCCTCGTCGTACCGCTCGTCATCGGATTGCGCACGTTCGGCCTCGTCGGTCTCGAGGCCGAGAACCGGCGGTTCGGCCCGGCCGACGCGGAGCGGGCGACGACGATCGCGGCGGAGACCGCGCTGCGGCTCGAGACCGCGCTGCTGTTCGACGAGGTGCGCGGCATGGCGACGGCCGAGGAGCGCCGCCGGGTCGCCCGCGAGATCCACGACGGCATCGCGCAGGAACTGTCCTACCTCGGCTACTTCGTCGACGGGCTCGCGGCGGAGGCGAAGTCGCGGTCCGAACCGTCGGAGGCGCAGCTGCTGCAGCTGCGGTCGGAGATCACCCGGATCGTCAGCGAGCTGCGCATGTCCATCTTCGACCTGCGCAGCGAAGTGGACGTGCATGGCGGGCTGGGTGCGGCGCTGTCGGAATACGTGCGCACCGTCGGCCGGCAGTCCGGTCTCACCGTTCATCTCTCGCTCGCCGAGTCGGCTAACCGGCTCCCCTCCGAGACGGAGGCGGAGCTCCTGCGGATCGCCCAGGAAGCGGTCACCAATGCCCGAAAGCACGCAGAAGCGGAAAACCTCTGGGTGACGCTGTCGATCGACCCGCCCGATGCACTGCTGCGTGTCGAGGACGACGGACGCGGACTCGGACGCGCGCGCATCGACAGCTACGGCTTGCAGATCATGCGCGAGCGTGCCGCCCGCCTGCGCACGGAAGTGCGCGTTGAGAACCGTGAGCCCAAAGGGACCGCTGTTGAAGTCCGGCTCGGCGAAGGAGTTCCGGCTACTCTGCCAGAAACGACGGAAGCCTTCGACGGGGGCGAGGTGCCAACGAGGTGACGAAGAAGGTCCTGCTCGTCGACGACCACGACCTCATCCGACAGGGTCTGCGGCACGCCTTCGAGCGCGCGGAGGACTTCACGGTTGCGGGCGAGGCGTCGTCGATCGCCGAAGGACTCGCGGTCGCCGCCCAGACCCAGCCCGACGTCGTCATCATGGACATCCGGCTCCCGGACGGCAGCGGTCTCGAGGCAGTGAAGCGGCTGCGCGCGACGAATGCGCAGCTCGGCATCGTCGTCCTGACGATGTACGCCGGGGACGAGCACCTGTTCGGCGCGCTCGAAGCCGGCGCATCAGCGTTCGTCCCGAAGGACGCGCCGGCGGATGACGTGGTTGCGGCCGCTCGGCACGCGGCGGCCTCGCCGGATGCGTTCTCCGCAGCTGATCTGGCCTCGGCGATGAAACGACGGCTCACGCCGCAGGGGCCGCAGGTGTCACCGCGCGAGCGAGAGGTGCTCGGCCTGTTGGCCGACGGCCTTGCCGTGGCGCAGATCGCGAAGACGCTTTACATCTCCGAGTCGACGGCGAAGACGCACATCTCGAAGCTCTACGAGAAGCTCGGGGCGGGCAACCGCGCGCAGGCGATCATGGCCGCGATGCGGATGGGGCTGATCAAGCC
>JAFAQI010000380.1 GCA_019246495.1 Frankiales bacterium
CAGCCGTGGGTGACGGGCGCCGAGACCGCCGAACTCGTGCTCGCCCTCGACACGACCGGCGCGACGGACAGAGCGATCGCCTTGCTGCGCGACGTGCAACATCTGCGCGAGGCCGACGGCTCCTACTGGACCGGCTACCAGTTCGCCGAGGACGTCAACTGGCCCGACGAGCACTCGACGTGGACTGCCGCGGCGGTGGTCCTCGCGGTCGACGCGTTGTCGCGCACCACACCGGGCAGCGGCATCTTCCGGGCGACGACCCTGCCGACGGGTGTCGACCTCATCCCCGATCCGGCCTGCGGTTGTGGCTCATCGGTCGGGCTTGACGAGCACTCGTAGCGACCCGACCTGCCGCACCTCGGTGAACCCGGCGTCCAGCGCCGGCAGATAGATGTGCTCGTACGGCGCCTGACCGCCGTCCGCCGGATCCGGAAACACGTCGTGGATCGCGAGAACACCGCCGGGCATCACCTTGGGTGTCCAGTGCGCGAAGTCGTTGATGCAGTGCTCGACGGCATGGCCGCCGTCGATGAAGAGCATCGCGAGCGGGGTCGACCAGATGGCGGCGACCGCCGTGCTGCGACCCACGACGGCGACGACGGTGTCCTCGAGGCCTGCCGCGTGCATTGTCCGCCGGAAGAACGGCAAAGTGTCCATCACGCCGACCGCGGGGTCGACGAGTTCCGGGTCGTGCCACTCCCAGCCGGGCTGGTTCTCCTCTGACCCGCGGTGGTGATCGACCGTCACGACCGTGCCGCCGCGTCCTTTCGCGGCCGCACCGAGGAACGTCGCGGACTTGCCGCAGTAGGTGCCGACCTCGAGTACGACGCCACGCGGCGCCATGGCCCAGGCCGCGTCGTAGAGCGCGTCGGCCTCGTCGTCCGGCAGGAAACCCTTCGCCGCCTCCGCGACACGACGAAGCGCGGCCGGCACCGGGATGGGTGCCGGCCGCGCCGGGTCGTCGTACCGCTGGGCTTGGCCGGAGGTCACGGCCCGCCAGCGTAAAGCGGTGTTACTTGCCGACCGTGAAGGTCCCCGACGACGAGGCGTCGTCGAAGGCGGGCGCCGTGATGATCGCCGGGTTGAAGCGGGTCTGCGCGTTCAGGGAGCTGAACGTCGTGCCGACCGGGAACGCCTTCGTGCTCAACGTCCAGGTGATGGTGTTGCCCGAGACCTTCGCCGGTCCGGCGGTGTAGGCCTTGCTCGCGGCCACGGACGCCGGGCAGCGCACGTCGCTGCCGTGGGTGGCGACATCGGTGCCGTACTCGAAGAACACATTGGTGCAACCCGCCGCTGCCGCCGAGACGCGGTACTCGACCTCGGGGTCGGTCGGCGCCGCAGCAAGAGCGAGGGTGAGCGTGAAGCCGGTCGGGGTCTTGATGACACGACCGTGCACCTTCTTGGTCGTGAACGTGCTCGCGAACGTGACCGACGTGATGTCGGCCGGCGCGAACTCGGCAGGACCGGTGCCGACACTCGGCAGACCGTTGACGATCGACTGACCGTTGATGCCGTTGGCGTCACCGGTCGGGTCCGTGATCTGGGGCTTGGGCTTGGTAGTGGCGGCGTGCGCCGGGAAGGCGGCGACCGCCAGACCACTGACAGCGGCGAGGGCACAGAGACGTGCGCGCATGACTACTTCCTTGGAGTCGTGCCGTAGAAACGGCTGGGTTACTTACCGACGGTGAACGTGCTGGGAGACGACGCGTAGTCGATGGACGGGATCGTTAGCTTGACCGGGTTGAACCGGGTGTCGGCCTGGAGGCCGGTGAGCGTCGTACCGGCCGGAAGCGACTTCAGCGGCACGGTCCAGGTGATGGTGTTTCCCTTGACCACCGCGGGCTTGACCGTGAACAGCGTGTCCGCGCTGACGACCGGGACGGACCCGGGGCAGCGCAGGTCGGTCCCGCGACCGGCGGGGCTCGTGCTGTATTCGAAGAACAGGTTGGAGCAGCGGGCAGTGCTGGCGTAGATGCGGTAGTTGACGAACGGCACGGTCGGCGGAGCGGCGAGCGTCATCGTCGCCGTCATGCCGGTCGGGACCAGGGTCTTCTTGTGCTTGACGACCTTGGTCGCGAACGTCGTGGCGAACCGCACCGACACGATGTCGGCGAACGATGCGTCTGCGGGTGTGGACTGGCTCGGCACCGACGTCGTCTCGCCCTGCCCGTTGATCGCGTTGGCGTCGCCGGCGACGTCAGTGATCTGAGGCTTCGCGGCCCCCGCGGAGGCAGGCAGCATCGTGAGCACGGCGCCCCCCGCCGCGGCCAGCACGCACAGGCGCAGTCGCATGACGTCCTCCCCGTTGCCGGCGGTCTGGGTTCGCCGGACTTCCCACCGTTTCGACGCCGAGCGGCGAACTCCTGCCGGCCATTCGTGACGGGCCCCGTTCCAGTGGCTGACACAGTGGGCCGGTGAACCTCGAGCGCGAGCGGCTGGCGGCGGCGGACCGCGGAGAGGCCGATTGGCGGGCGTGGGGTCCTTACCTCGCTGAGCGGGCCTGGGGCACGGTGCGGGAGGACTACAGCGCGGACGGCGACGCCTGGCGGTCCTTTCCGTTCGACCATGCCCGGTCCCGCGCCTACCGGTGGAACGAGGACGGCATGGCCGGCCTGTGCGACACCGCGCAGACCTTCTGCTTCGCCTTCGCGTTCTGGAACGGTCGCGACCAGATCCTCAAGGAGCGGGCGTTCGGCCTGGCTAACGCGGAGGGCAACCACGGGGAAGACGCCAAGGACCACTGGTGGTACGTCGACGCAACGCCGACTGCTTCGTGGTTGCGCTGGCGCTATCACTATCCGCAGGCCGAGTTCCCGTACGACGTCCTGCGCCGGGAGAACGCCGCGCGTGGTCGGGACGACCCGGAGTTCGAGCTCGCCGACACCGGCATCTTCGCCGACGACCGCTACTGGGCCATCACGGTCGACTACGCGAAGTCCGACGTCGACGACGTCTGCATCCGCGTGACGGTCGACAACGCGGGCCCGGATGACGAGACGTTGCACGTCCTGCCGACGCTGTGGTTTCGCAACACCTGGTCGTGGGGTCTCGGCGACGGGACCGCGCCCGTCGTGCGGATCGACGGCGAGCGACTGGTGGCGACGCATCACCTGCTCGGCACGTTGACTCTGGTCGGTGACGGGATGCCGGAACTCCTCACCTGCGACAACGAGACCAACGCGATGCGCTTGTGGGGCACGCCGAACCGCTCGGCGTACCCGAAGGACGGCATCGGCGACCACGTCGTCGACGGTGCGGACACCGTCAACCCGATGGGCGTCGGAACGAAGGGCGCGTTGCACTACCGGCTCGATGTGCCGGCCGGCGGAACGGCGACCATCCGCCTACGGCTGTCGGCGCGGTCGTCGTCACCGAACCTCGGTGCGGGCTGGTTGCGCGTCCTCGCGGCACGCGAGCGCGAAGCGGACGGTTTCTACGCCGACCTCATCCCCTCCGAGGTCGACGCGGACGTGCGGTCGATCGTGCGGCAGGCCTGCGCGGGAATGGTCTGGGGGAAGCAGTTCTTCCATTACGACGTCGACCGCTGGTTGCGCGGCGATCCGGCCGGACCGGCGCCGCCGGCTGAGCGGCTGACCGGGCGGAACGCCGCGTGGCGGCATCTCAACAACCACGACGTCATCTCGATGCCCGACGCGTGGGAGTACCCCTGGTACGCCGCCTGGGATCTTGCGTTCCACTGCGCGACGCTCGCGCATCTCGACGCGACGTTCGCGAAGCAGCAGCTGATCCTGCTCTGCCGTGAGTGGTACATGCATCCGAGCGGTCAGCTTCCGGCGTACGAGTGGGACTTCAACGACGCCAACCCGCCGGTGCATGCGTGGGCCGCGATGCGCGTGTTCGAGATCGACGGCTCGCACGACTTCGACTTCCTCGAGCGCATCTTCCACAAGCTGCTCATCAACTTCACGTGGTGGGTCAACCGGAAGGACGCCGAAGGCAACAACGTGTTCGAGGGCGGTTTCCTCGGCCTGGACAACATCGGGCCGTTCGACCGGTCGCAGCTGCCGATTGCCGGCCATCTCGAGCAGAGTGACGCGACGTCGTGGATGGCGCGCTACTGCCTCGACCTGCTCGAGATCGCGCTGACGCTCGCGCGGCACGACCCGACCTACACCGATGTTGCGACGAAGTTCTTCGAGCAGTTCGCTTACATCTCGCAGGCGATCGTCGACCAGGGCATCTGGGACGAGACCGACGGCTTCTTCTATGACTTGCTGCACACCGCGGATGGTGGCCGGGTGCCGGTCCGGGTGCGGTCGATGGTCGGCCTGCTGCCGCTGTTCGCGGTGCTTCCGCTCGACGACGCGCTGCTCGCCGAGGTGCCGGACTTCGCGGCGCGCATGCACTGGTTCCTGCACAACAAGCCGGAGTTCTGCCACGGCCTGGAGTTCGCGCATTCGGATGAGAGCGGCAGCCGGTTGCTCTCCGTTGTCGACAGTGAGCAGCTGCGCCGGTTGCTGACGCGGATGCTCGACGAGGCGGAGTTCCTTTCGCCGTACGGAATCCGGTCGATGTCGCGCGAGCACGCCGAACATCCCGTCGAGTTCGACATCGCCGGGGTGAGTGCGCGCGTCGACTACGAGCCGGCGGAGTCACGGTCGGGATTGTTCGGCGGCAACTCCAACTGGCGCGGGCCGGTGTGGTTTCCGCCCAACGCGCTTCTGGTGCGCGCGCTGCGTCGCTTCGCCACCTGTCTTGGCGATTCGTTCCTTGTCGAGCTGCCCAGCGGCAGCGGCCGCGAG
>JAFAQI010000228.1 GCA_019246495.1 Frankiales bacterium
CATCTATGCCGGGCAGGGGCTCGTGCTGCACGCGCCCTACTCCGGCACGAGCGTGCACTACACGCCGCTGAGCTCATGGACCGACTACTGGGGCGCCCGCCGAGTCCGCTGACGCCGATCGGCTCGTCCGCCGGCGGCTGCATCAAAGCGATCCGCCGAAAGCTCCCCCATCTGGACTCGAACCAGAAACCTAGCGGTTAACAGCCGCTCGCTCTGCCAATTGAGCTATGGGGGACCGGCCACCGGCAGAGCCGGACGGCGCGCCTAGATTAGCGCAGCAACCACTGCCGTCGGCGGCGTAATCGGGCGCAAGGCCGGGTAACACGACGGTGGCGAGGAGGCCAACAATGCGCTACAAGGCGACGTTCCTGGTGGGATTTGCGGCGGGCTACACGCTCGGCGCCCGAGCCGGCCGGGAGCGCTACGAGCAGATCCGCCGCACCATGCGCGGGCTGTCCGAGAACCCGGCTGTGCAGTCAGCGGCCGGCGTCCTCCAGGCGCAAGCGTCCTCACTCGTCGAGACCGCCAAGGACAAGGTCGTCGACGCTCTGCCGCTCGTCGGCCACTCCGACCCCTACGGCCCCGGACCGGTGCCCGCGGCGCCGCACAACGGATCGAGCTCCCCCGGCTGACGGCTGAATGCCCGCGGAGCCGGGTACGACGCTCTCGGCGGGGCCGCTGCGGGGGACGGCCCCGCCGAGTCCAAGCGGCGAAGCCAGCCGTCGCCCCGCAACCGCCGAGCACCTGAGGAGCACCCGTTGAGCAGCCGCATCCCTGAAGCCGCCGACCCGTTCGAAGAAGAAGGCCTCGCCACTCCGGACGCCGGCTACGACGGCAAGCGCGTCACAGGTGACACCCAGGAAGAGATTGCCGTCCCGGGTGAGACGCCGATCGCCGTGGACGACTACGGCACAACCGCCGCCGAGGAGGTCGCCGGCGAGCCACTCGCCGGCAAGCTCTCGCGCGAGCTGCCCGACGTCTCCGCCGACACTCCGGCCGACGAGAGCCCCGACGCTGACCAGCCCTATCCCGTCGACCCGGACGAGCGGGTCGGCCGGCTCGTCGAATACGACGAAGGCGCGCGCGAGGACACCGAGCCGGATGCTGTCGCCTTCTCGGTCGGCACCGACCTCGGCGGCTTCTCGGCCGAGGAGCGCGCGATGCACATCGAGCCCGAGCCGGGCGTCTGAGATAGCGCGACGTCCCATGCGCCTGCGTCGTGTCGACTGCGCGGAGCCCGGCATCAAACGAGTACGCCGAGGCCGCGGCTTCGCCTATGTCGACGCGAACGGCAACCGGGTCACCGACCCCGAGACGTTGCAGCGGATCGGCGAGCTCGTGATCCCGCCGGCGTGGCAGGACGTCTGGATCTGCCCGCTGCCCAACGGCCACATCCAGGCGACCGGCACCGACGTCGCCGGGCGCCGGCACTACCGCTACCACGACGCGTGGCGCAACGCTCGCGACCGCGCGAAGCACGAGCGCATGCTCGACTTCGCAGCGCGGCTGCCCGAGGCACGGCAGCGCATGTTGACCGACCTACAGCGCGACGACATCGACCGGCCGCGGATCCTCGCGGCAGCGGCCCGGCTGCTCGACCTCGGCTTCTTCCGCATCGGCAGCGAGGAGTACGCCGAGAAGAACGAGTCCTACGGTCTTGCGACGTTGCGTCGTGACCATGTGACGTGCTCCGGTGACGTCATCACGTTCAACTATCGCGCGAAGAGCGGCAAGCAACGCGTCCAGTCCGTCGGCGACCCGCAGCTGTGCTCACTCGTGCGGACGCTCCGGCGCCGCCGCGGTGGCGGCGAAGAGTTGCTTGCCTATCGCACGGTCGACGGCTGGGCCGACGTCAAGAGCCACGACATCAACGCCTACCTACGCGAGATCACCGGCGGCGACTTCACGGCGAAGGACTTCCGCACGTGGCACGCAACGGTGCTGTGCGCCGTCGCGCTCGCCGTGTCCGCAGATGCACCGACATCGGAGTCCGCACGCAAGCGCGCGGTCGCCCGCGCCGTACAGGAGGTCTCGCACTACCTCGGCAACACGCCCACGGTGTGCCGGGCGTCCTACATCGACCCGCGGGTGATCGACCGATACAACGACGGCATCACGATCGCCGACGAGCTCGGTCGACTCGGCGCCGACGCGCGGTTCGGCGAGCTCGCGACCCAGGGCCCGATCGAAGCCGCGGTGCTCGAGCTCCTGCGCGAGCCGGCCGCGACGCGATCCCGCCGTGCGGCTCCCCCTCCCGCGCGCGTGCGCAGACGCTCGGCGGGCGCCCGCGCCGCCTGATCTCCTACCCTGGCGGCATGCGGACGGTGTTACAGCCGAAGTGGTGGATGGTCCACCTCGGCGTCGTCGCCGCCGTGCTCGTCATGCTGCGACTCGGGCTGTGGCAATGGCACCGCGCCACATCGGCCAGCGGCGGGATTCAGAACTACGCCTACGCGTTCCAGTGGCCGCTGTTCGCCGGCTTCACGATCGTCCTGTGGGTGCGCACGCCCTGGCTCGAGACGCACC
>JAFAQI010000422.1 GCA_019246495.1 Frankiales bacterium
CCTCGAAGGCGACGACAGCGCTTCGGCAGGCCCGGTCGAGCAGCCCGCCGGCCGCCGTGCGGAACAGCACCGTCCGGCCATCCATCACGTAGTTGACCGGCACGATCATCGGCAGCGCGCGATGGGTGACCGCGACCCGACCCACCCGCTGGCTGCGAAGCAGCGCAAAGCACTCCTCGGGCTCCAGGACGACCGGCTCGGTTGCCATGCGTCGAGTGTCGGGTCGCGCGCAGCCCTCCCGGCAGGGCCGAAAGTCCCAACAGATGGGGCCGAGGGACTCTGCCGGGACCGCGCCCGCTCGGCGAGCCTTCATCCATGACGACGACCACGCCCTCCGCCACCTGCCCGGTCGACCTCGCGCTCGTCGCTGAGGTGGCCGCCCTCGCGCCGTCGGTGCACAACTCCCAGCCCTGGCAGTTCGTCGTGGGCGACGGGCGGCTGGACATCTACGGCGATCCCACCCGGCGCCTCCGCAGCCTCGACCCCGACCTGCGGCTGTTGCACATCAGCTGCGGCGCGGCCGCCGAGCTCGCCCGGCTCGCGATCCGCAGTGCTGGCCGGGCCGCGGACATCGACTGGCGGCCGGACCCGGGTACGCCGATGCTCCTCGCGCGGATTCGGGTCGGAGAGCCGCAGCCGGCGTCCGACCTCGACCGCGAGCTGGTAGCCGCGATTCCGCGCCGCTACACCGACCGCGGCCCCTACGACGGCAACCCCGTCGCGCCGGACCTCGTCGCGGAGATGACGCACGCGGTGTCGTCGTACGGGCTTGCGCTGAGGCTGGTCCAGGACTCCGGTGAACGGGCCACGCTCGCGATGCTGCTGAGCGACGCCGAGAACGCCGAGGCGACCGATACGCACTACGCCGAGGAGATCGGCTACTGGGTGCACGCAGGTGCCGACGGGGTGCCGATCATGGCCGTTGCGCCCTGGCCGGACCACGTCGTGCCGGACCTGCCGCTGCGGCAGTGGCTGCCGGACGGCCGGCACCTGCACTTGCCGGCGGGTGGGCCGCCCGAGGTGCTTCGCGACACCGTCGTCACGGTGGTCGCCGACGGCGACGGCCCGCTCGACTGGCTGACGACAGGTGCTGCGGTCGCGTGGCTCCAGCTGCGCGCGACCGTCGACGGGCTCGCCACGCAACCGCTCGGCCCGGCGACCGACTTCGCCGCCGCCCGGATTCGCCTAGCCCGCGACCTCGGACTCGTCGGCCACCCGCAGTTCGTGATGCGGATCGGCCGTGGTTCGGGTCGGCCGTGGACCGGGCGACGTGACCCGTCCGAGGTGACGATCGAACCGAAACCGGCGCCCTAGAGTCGGGCCTGTGACGTCGGGCGAGGAGAAGTCCAGCCTGCCCGCTGTCGCGGTGCTTGAGGCTTTCGCGGCGATCGGCGCCGGCCTCGCGATGGATGATGCGCTGCAACGCATCGTCCGCACGGCCGCATCGTTGGCGGATGCGCAGTACGCCGCCCTCGGCGTGCTCGACCCGAGCGGTGACCACCTCGCGCGGTTCATCACGATCGGCGTCGACGACGAGCTGCGTTCGCGGATCGGTGAGCTGCCACATGGACGCGGTGTGCTCGGACTGCTCATCAAGGAGCCGACCGCGATCCGGCTGCACGACATCGGAGAGCATCTGGCGTCGTTCGGCTTCCCGGCCGACCATCCGCCGATGCGCACGTTTCTCGGCGTACCGATCTCCGTCGCCGGCCAGGCATTCGGCAACCTCTACCTGACCGAGAAACGCGGCGGCGGCGACTTCACCGCCGAGGACGAGAAGGTCGTCCTCGCACTCGCCGCTGCGGCCGGACTCGTCGTGCAGAACGCGCGACTGTTCGAGCAGGTACGCCGCCGGCAGCGCGAGCTCGAAGCGGCGAGCGAGGTGACCACGCGACTGCTGGCCGGCGCGCCGACCGCCGAGGTCTTTCCGTTGCTGGTCGGCCATGCGCGCGACCTAGCGCAGGCCGACATCGCGGTGCTCGCCCTGCCGCGTGCCGACGGGTCGCTCCAGGTGCGCGCCGCATCCGGTGACGCGGCGCAAGAGCTGCTCGGCATGACGATCCCGCCCGAGTCGATGTCCGCAGAGGTCATGCACGCCGGCGTTGCGACCGCGGTGCGTGACGCCCGCACGGACACCCGGTTATGGCCCGGACTGCTGACCGGCATCGGCGTCGGGCCAGCGTTGTTCGTGCCGCTCGGCGGCGCGGAGGCCCTTGGCACTCTCGTCGTCGGGCTGATCGGTGACCGGCCGGAGTTCGGCGAGGACGTCGTACGCATCGTCAGCAGCTTCGCGGCGCAGGCAGCGCTCGCGATGCGGCTCGGTGCCGCGGCCGCCGACCGGGAGCAGCTCGCCGTCTATGGCGACCGCGACCGCATCGCCCGGGACCTGCACGACCTCGTCATCCAGCGGCTGTTCGCGACCGGCATGGCTCTGGAGGGTGCGCTGCGGTCCATCCAGCCGGAGTCGGCCGCGGACCGGGTTCGCCGCGCCGTCGACGACCTCGACGAGACGATCAAGGAAATTCGTACGACGATCTTCGCGTTGCAGGCGCCCGCTCCGGAGGCCGGCGAGGGGCTCCGCGCAGCGATCCTTCAAGCGCTGCGCGCCGCGACGCCGGCGATGGGCTTCGACCCGCACGTCGAGTTCGTCGGTGCGGTGGACGCGCTCGTGCCGCCCAACGTCAGCGAGCAGCTGCTCGCCGTGCTGCGCGAGGCGTTGTCCAACGCCGCACGTCACGCCAAGGCGTCGCGGGTCGAGGTGTCGGTGCGCGCCGACTCCGAGGCTGTTGAGCTCGTCGTCCGCGACGACGGTGTCGGGTTGCCGGAGACCGGCCGCCGCAGCGGGCTCGCGAACCTCGCCCGCCGCGCAGCGGACCTGGGCGGCCGGTTCGACGCGAGCCGCTCGCCCGAGGGCGGGACGGTCGTCACCTGGCGGGTTCCCCTCCGCTAGGGCTTGTCGTCGAGCCGGGCGACGAACGCCGCGGCTTGCGTGCGGCGTTCCATGCCGAGCTTCGCCAGCAGGTTGGACACGTAGTTCTTCACGGTCTTCTCCGCGAGGAACATGCGCTCGCCGATCTGCCGATTGGTCAACCCTTCACCGATGAGCTCGAGGATGCGGCGCTCCTGCTCCGACAGCCCAGCCAGCGGATCCTTCGCCGCGACCTGCTCGCGCATCCGCGCCATCACCCGGGCGGTCGTCGCCGGGTCGAGCAGCGAGCCACCGGCCGCGACCGTCCGCACCGCGCCGAGGATGTCGGCGCCGCGGACCTGCTTCAGCACATAGCCGGCCGCGCCCGCGAGGATCGCGTCGAACAGCGCCTCGTCGTCGGCGAACGACGTCAACATCAGGCAGGCCATGTCCGGCAGCTGCGATCGCAGGTCGCGGCAGACACTGACGCCGTCGCCGTCCGGCAGCCGGACGTCGAGCACGGCGACCTCCGGGCGGACGGCCGGGATCCGCGCGAGTGCCTCGGCCGCGGTGGACGCCTCGCCCACCACCTCGATGTCGCCTTCCGACTCGAGCAGGTCGCGTACGCCGCGGCGTACGACTTCGTGGTCATCGACCAGGAACGCGCGGATCACCCCGCCATTGTCCCCGTGGACATCCGAGTCCGGGCAGGGACCAAAGTCCCGAGCAGATGGGGGCTTTGGACGGTCGCCGCAGGACCTTCTGCTCTGCCGACCGCCGGACCCATCGGGCGAAGGTTGATGCAGCAACGGAGCCGACCGGCTCCACTCGAAGGGAGATCGTCATGAGGCGCAAGACATTCGACGCACTGCTCTCGACCGGCGGCATCGTCGTCGCGGCAGTACTCATCATCGCCGGCGCCCTGCTGACCTGGGGCCACACGTTCGTCGACAACCAGGTGCACACCCAGCTGGCCGCGCAGAAGGTGTTCTTCCCCGACAAGGCCGGGATCGTCGCGCAGAAGAACGCAGAGATCACGAAGTACGTCACGCCGTACGCCGGACAGCAGGTCGTCAACGGCCAGCAGGCACAGGTCTTCGCGAACCACTTCATCAAGGTGCACCTCTCCGAGGTTGCGGGCGGCAAGACCTACTCGCAGGTCAGCGAAGAGTGGCTCACCGCGGTGGCCAAGGCTCCGAACGCTCCAGCGACGCAAGCGCTTGCCGGTCAGCGGCAGACGCTGTTCATGGGTGAGACGTTGCGTGGCCTGCTGCTCAACGCCTACGCCTTCTGGAAGATGGGCCAGATCGCCTTCGTCGC
>JAFAQI010000234.1 GCA_019246495.1 Frankiales bacterium
CGTCGTCGAGCAGCTCGTCGCACCCGACGTCGCTGCGACGGCCGACAGCATCGTGCACATCCCGGTGCGGTTCGTCGTGCCTCACCCGCGCAACCGGAAGATCCTCGACGACGACGTCGCCGACCTGGTCGCCGAGTTCAAAGCAGGCATCCCGATTCTCAACCCGCTCGGCGTCACCGCGGCCGCGGACTGGAACGCCGGCAAACCCGACGACCTCAAGGAGATCGGCCCGCTCGAGTTCATCATCACCGCTGGCGGGCACCGCCGTCTGCGCGCCGCCGAGCTCGCGAAACTGCCGACCGTCCCCTGCATCGTCCGCGGCGACTTCGCCGGCGCCGAGGGCCGCAAGGCAGCGCTGCTCGAGAACCTGCACCGCCAGGACCTCGACCCGTTCGAGGAAGCCGAGGCGTTCACCGAACTCACCTCCCCGCCGTACAAGCTGTCGCAACGCGCTCTCGCGACCATCGTCGGCTGCAACCAGTCACACATCAGCAAGCGGCTCAAGCTCGCCAAGCTGCCATCCGCGGTCCGCGAGCAGGTCCGTTGCGGCAAGCGCACCATCGCCGACGCTGTCGCACTCGCTCGCGTCGTCGACCAGGGGCCGATCTTCGACGCTGCCTGGAAGCACATGCAGACCTCGACTTGGATCAGCGGCGAACGTGCCGTCGAAGAGGCGATCGCGAACCACGAGGCGACGGTCAAGCGCGCGAAGGCACTCGACGAGCTGCGCGCCACCGGTGTCGCGGTCACCGAGCAGCGCCCGTCGTGGTGGCCGGACAGCAAGACGAAGGCAACCACGCTCGAGGCGTTGGAGCTCGACCCCGCCAAGCACACCGAGGGGCCGTGCCACGCCGCCTACCTCGGCCAGGACGGTGCCGTCGAGCTCATCTGCAGCAATCCCGGCAACCACCTGGGTGCGACGAAGCTCGTCAAGCTGCCCGCACGGGTCGCGACGCGGATCAACAGCCGCGGCGCCGGTGACCAGGAAGCGAAGCAGCGACGGGAACGCAAGGAGCTCAAGAAACTGCAACCCGGCCGGGCCGCGATCGCCAGGCAGATCATCTACGGCGAAGCCGAGCTGTCGACCGAGCAGTCACGACAGCTGCTGCTCCGCGGCCTGGTCGGCGCCGCCTTCCACCTTGAGGGCGGCCGCGCGGAACCGTGGAAGGTTCTCCGCGACCTCCTCGGCCCGCGCATCGGTGAGATCGGCGACTACCCGCAGCTGCAGCACACGTCGGCGCTGGCCCGCCGGCTCCCCGCCGACGTCCTGCAACGCCTGCTGGCTCTCACCTACTTCGAAGGTCTCTGCCGTTCCTTCTGGCGCCGCTGGGACGAGGAGAACCGCTGGTACCTCGACCTACTCGCCGAGCACGGCTACGAGATCTCCTCGCTCGAAAAGCAGAAGCTCGCGAAGGTCGGCAAGGACGACGAAGAGCAGCCGCAATGCCACGTGTGCATGGCGACGACCCTCGACGTCGGCGCCACCTGGATCACCAACAGCCTGTGCTCCGGATGCAGCGACGCCGCCGACGCCGGCTGGCTGCCCGGTGAGGAAACCGAGGCTGTCGCCGAAGCGGTGACGTCCTGATGAGCCTCCGCGTGCTCCGACGTCTCACGGCGATCACGACCAGCTACGCACCGACGTTGGGTGCCCCGCTGCACGGTGCGCCGCAAACCCCGCAGCGGCCGGCCCCGGTTGAAGATGTCGGTCGACTGATCTTCTCGGATGCGCTGGCAGCGCAACCGGCCGCTGCGGACCCGCCTCCGTCCACCGGCGGCGAAGCATCCTGGTACACCGCGCCGCGCAACCTCGATGAGAGCGACCCTACGGACCAGGTGACATCACCATCGTGGACGCCCGGCGTCTGCTACCACGCCGCGCACGTTCGGCTGTCTGATGGCCGGTACGGACTGCTCCCCGACTCGACCCGCGACCCGGTCAAAGCGACATTGCTCCGCTGCCCGCACTTCAACGCGGACGGTCGCTGAATGGCCGCCTACGTGACGGTCCTCGGCCTGCTGCTGCTGGCGCTGGCGTTCTGCGTTCGGTTGGCGCGTTGGTACCGCCGCGAGCGACGCTATTGGGAGGCCGCCCGCGACGCCATACAACGCGACCCGAGCCTCGAGCGTCTCTACGGGCCGCTCGTCGCCGCCACCCGAGAGCATGAGCCGCCGTTGTGGCGCCGCGCGCTTGGCTGGCAGGCGCCCGAGGTTCGTCTCGCCCGGAGCGGCCAGTGAGCGCGCCGGTGCCGGAGCTGGTCCGGGACTTCATCGCTCGCGGCCGCGACGACGAGTTCATCGCCAACGCCCTCGGTCATCCTGTCGCTCAGGTCCGCAAGTGGCGCGACCGGATCGCCGGCACCACAGGCGCTCGCGCAGCGATGCTGCCGGCAGCGCGCCTGGTGCCGCACCCAAAGAATGTCCGCGCGTCCCTCGGTGACCTCACCGAGCTCGTCGCATCAATCCGTGCCGTCGGTCTCGTGCAACCGCTCGTGGTCACACGTCATCCGCGAAGACGAGCGCGCGCGCAGGACGGCACCCCCCCCACCTCGACCGGGCAGGTGTCCGCGTGAACGTCTGCTCGGCCGCGCGTCACGGTGACCGCAAGGCGTACGACATCGACAGGTGCCGCTGCCCGGCAGCACTGGCCGACCATGCACGGTACGAGCGGATCCGCAACACCGAACGGCTGCTCGGCAGGCCGCGCCTGATCGACGCGACCGGCACGCGGCGCCGGCTGCAGGCGCTGATGGCGATCGGCTGGCCCTCGGACACTCTCGCGGTCAAGTTCGGCTACACCGATGGCTTCGCCGTCCGGAAGCTGTGCAGCAACCGTTTCGTGCGTCGATCGACCGCCGAACGCGTCGCCCGGGTCTACGCCGAGCTCGCGGACACTCCTGGACCGTCAGTGCGTGTGTGTCGCTGGGCGCAGGCTGCCGGCATGCTGCCACCGATCTGGTGGGACGACGACACGGTCGACGACCCGGCCGCTAAGCCCGCGGTCCGGGAACGAGCACAGCGCGGCCGCGGTGAAGTCGACCTGGTCGTCGTCGATCGACTCGTCGACGGTGCCCGCGTCCGCGGTGCGACGCGAACCGAACGGTTCGAAGCCTTCTGCCGGCTCCGCGCGCAAGGTCTCGGCACCACGGCGGTCTGTGAACGCCTGCACATCGCCGGCGCGACCT
>JAFAQI010000241.1 GCA_019246495.1 Frankiales bacterium
AGAGCCCAACGGATATCGCGGTGTCTTCGCTCGGGGGTCAGGGGCCAGTCGGCGCCGTCGATGTGACAGGGGATTGCCGGTCGTGCGGACGCCCGTTACATTCGAACCATGTACTCGCAGGCGCTCGACGA
This sequence comes from Frankiales bacterium, assembly GCA_019246495.1. Taxonomy (GTDB): domain Bacteria; phylum Actinomycetota; class Actinomycetes; order JAFAQI01; family JAFAQI01; genus JAFAQI01. Next base: position 132 of record JAFAQI010000241.1, read on the forward strand.
GCGCGACCCGCGACGCGACCCCGCGCCCGCCGATGCCGCCGACGCGTCCCGGGTCCTCCGGTTCGACGAACGGGTCGCTGCCGAGGAGAAGATCGAGCCGAACGACTGGATGCCCTCGGCGTACCGGAAGACGCTTGTCCGGCAGATCTCCCAGCACGCGCACAGCGAGATCATCGGAATGCAGCCGGAAGGCAACTGGATCACCCGTGCGCCGTCGTTGCGGCGTAAGGCGGTGCTGCTCGCGAAGGTGCAGGACGAGGCGGGGCACGGGCTCTATCTCTATGCCGCCGCCGAGACGCTCGGCGTGACGCGCGAGGAGCTGGTCGACCAGCTGCTCGACGGTCGCGCGAAATACAGCAGCATCTTCAACTACCCGACCCTCACCTGGGCCGACATCGGTGCGATCGGCTGGCTCGTCGACGGCGCGGCCATCATGAACCAGATTCCGCTGTGCCGCTGCTCCTACGGCCCCTACGCCCGCGCGATGGTGCGCATCTGCAAGGAAGAGTCGTTCCACCAGCGGCAAGGCTTCGAGATCATGCTGACGCTGTCGCGCGGTACCGAAGCGCAGAAGGCGATGGCGCAGGACGCGCTCGACCGGTGGTGGTGGCCGGCGCTGATGATGTTCGGCCCGCACGACAGCGACTCCACGCACTCCGAGCAGTCGATGGCCTGGAAGATCAAGCGCTTCTCCAACGACGAGCTGCGGCAGAAGTTCGTCGACGTGACGGTGCCGCAGGCGGAGTTCCTCGGGTTGCGCGTGCCGGACGACGAACTGCGATACGACGAGACGACCGGCCACTACGTCTTCGGCGAGCCGGACTGGTCGGAGTTCGCGGCGGTCCTGCGCGGTGAGGGTCCGTGCAACGCGCAGCGGCTCGCCCACCGCCGGCGCGCGCACGACGACGGCGCCTGGGTGCGCGAGGCCGCCGAGGCCTACGCCGCCAAGCGAGCCGCCACCACCGTTGATCATGGGCAAACGCACGGGACACGCCAGCGTGTCGCGCAAGGATCCCCATGATCAACGGCGAGGGGCGGCGGGCCTGGCCACTGTGGGAGGTGTTCATCCGGTCGCGCAACGGCTTGCATCACGCGCACGTCGGGAGCGTGCACGCGGTCGACGCGGAGATGGCCGTCGAGAACGCGCGCGACGTCTACACCCGGCGCGGCGAAGGCGTGTCGATCTGGGTCGTCCCGTCGGCGGCGATCGTCGCGAGCGACCCGGGCGACAAGGAGTCGTTGTTCGACCCGGCGCTGGACAAGGTCTATCGGCATCCCACGTTCTATGAGGTGCCCGACGGTGTCTCGAACCTCTGACGCCGCTACGCCGTCGACCGACGCTCACCTCGCGCTCGCCGACGGCTGCCTCATCGCCTCGCACCGGCTCAGCGAGTGGATGAGCAACGCGCCGACGATGGAGGAGGACGTCGCGCTCGGCAACATCGCCCTCGACCTGCTCGGCCAGGCGCGGGGACTGTTGCAAGCAATCGCCGAGGACACCGGTCGCACCGAGGACGACCTTGCCTACTTCCGCGAGGCGCAGGAGTTCCGCAACCCGCTGATCTGCGAGCTGCCGAACGGCGACTTCGGGCACACGATCCTGCGGCAGTTCTTCGTCGACGCATGGCTCGCCGACGTGTGGCCCGCACTCGCCGGCGACCCCACGGTCGACCCGCGGGTGCGCGGCGTCGCGGAGAAGGCCGTCAAGGAGAACGCCTACCACCTGCGCCACTCCTCGACCTGGGTGCTGCGGCTCGGCGACGGCACCGACGAATCTCACCGCCGCATGACGACAGCGCTCGACGCGTTGTGGCCCTATCGCGGCGAGATCGCGAGCGACGCTTGGTACGCGCGCGTCGAGCCGATCCTCGCCGAAGCAACGCTCGACATCCCGCCGCGCGATGCATGGACGCAGCGGTCGAGCGCCGACGGCTGGCACACCGAGCACCTCGGCTACTTGCTCGCCGAGATGCAGTCACTCGCTCGTGCGCATCCGGGCGCGACGTGGTGACCGCTTCGACGCGCTCGCGGGCCTGGGCACTGCTCGAAGCCGTTCCCGACCCGGAGATCCCCGTCGTCTCCGTCGTCGACCTCGGCATCGTGCGCGCGGTCGACGAGTCGGCCGATGGCCGCGCGGTCACCGTCACGCTGACCCCGACCTACTCCGGCTGCCCCGCGACCGACGTCATCGCGCGCGACGTCAAGGCGGCGCTGGAGGCGGCGTACGACGACGTGCGCGTCGAGACCCAGCGCTCACCGGCATGGACGACCGACTGGTTGTCCGACGCGGGTCGCGAGAGGCTCCAGACGTTCGGCATCGTCCCGCCGGCCGGACGCAAACAGCTGCCGCTGCTCGTCGAGGAGCGCCCGGCGGCCTGTCCACGTTGCGGCAGCGACGGCGTCGAGGAGCTCGCGCACTTCGGCTCGACGCCGTGCAAGGCGTTGTGGCGATGCACGAGCTGTCGCGAGCCGTTCGACTACATGAAGCGGCACTGATGACCGCGGGCCGAGGCTGATCCGTGCCGACGTTCCACGCGCTCCGCGTCAGCGACGTGCGCCGCGAGACTTCGGACACCGTCTCGGTCGCGTTCGAGGTCCCGCCGGACCTCGCCGATGCCTACACGTTCGAGCCGGGCCAGCACCTGACGATCCGCCTGCCGCATCCGACGAGCGGCGACGAGGTGCGCCGGTCCTACTCCATCTCCAGCGGCCTCGACGACGGCGAGCTTCGCGTCGCGGTGAAGAACCTGCCGGGCGGCGTGTTCGGTGCCTACGCCGCCGAGCGACTTCAACCCGGCGACGTGCTCGACGTCATGACACCGGCCGGCCGGTTCACCACGCGACTCGACCCGGCCAACGCGAAGTCCTACCTCGGCATCGCGGCCGGCAGCGGCATCACTCCGGTCATCTCCTTGATGCGGTCGGCGCTCGCCCGTGAGCCGCGCTCGCGGTTCACACTCGTCTACGGCAACCGCGGACCGACGAGCGTCATCTTCCGCGAGGCGCTGGAGGACCTGAAGGACCGCTACGTCGACCGGGTGCAGGTGCTGCACGTGTTCAGCCGGGAGCAGCAGGCGGCCGAGCTGTTCAACGGGCGGCTCACGGGCGACAAGCTGCGCGCTCTCGCCGGCCGCCTGCTCGACCTGGCGTCGTACGACGAGGTCTTCGTCTGCGGACCGGAGCCGATGACCCTCGAGCTGCGCGACACGCTCACCGCGCTCGGCGTCGACCCGACACATGTGCATCTGGAGCTGTTCGGTACGACGACGCCGACCGCGCCGCGGGTGCATCACGAGACCGGAGACCGCCGCCGCCTCACCGTCGTCTGGAACGGCGTGACGACCGAGATCGAGGCGCATCCTGAC
>JAFAQI010000443.1 GCA_019246495.1 Frankiales bacterium
CACTCCAGGTCCAACCCGCCCAGCCACCCGAGCAGTGGCCACCCGGGCACCCGTCCGACCCATCCGCGCGGCCCCCGGCCCACGGTGCCGGCCCTGACGGCCAGGGCCCGGGCGCTCCTGCGCGTGTTGGTGCAGCAGCGGCTCAGCCCGTTGCGGCTCCAGCCGGCCCGGCTCGTCGCGGCCCGGGCCGCCGTCCTCGCGCGAATCTCGGTCCGGCGCCTGGCCCGGCCCGACGCCGTACGCCGATTCATCCTCGCGGCGGTCATCGCCGAGCGGCTGGCGGCTACCGCGCCCCTGCGACCGGAGCCGGCCGAGCACGGCGAGCCCGCACGCCGCGTGTTCGCCGGTGGACACCGACACCTGACGTTCCGCGAATTGGGGCGACCGCACCGGTTCGGGTTGTTCCGCCGCTCGTTGGTCGGACATGGCTGCGCGCACCACGGCTGGCGCCACCACTCCGAACACGAACACGGGCACTGGTCGGACGAGGGACGGTCGCACTGGAACCCGTCGAATTGGCACCGGTCGCACGGGCACCCGTCGCACTGGCACCGGTCGCACGGGCATGGGGAGCACTGAACCCTCGTCGCTTGGACCGCGGCGTTCGGCGTCTGCGACCATGGACCGGCCGGTGATCCCGGCATCCGACCCACCTGACATCGAGGAGCCACCCATGCCTCGTGCCGCTGGTGGCGGCAATGGCGCCGTCGCCTCGTCCGAGGAGTCCGGCGCGACGGGCCTTCCCTCCGCCGACCTCGTCCGCAGCGTCCAGCCGTCCGAGGGACCGGAGCTCGTGCAGCTCCTCACCCCCGAAGGCGAACGCGTCCCGCACCCCGACTACGACCTCGACCTGACTGCGGACGACTACCGCGGCCTCTACCGCGATCTGGTGCTCGTACGCCGCATCGACACCGAGGCGACCGCGTTGCAGCGGCAGGGCGAGCTCGGCCTGTGGGCCAGCCTGCTCGGCCAGGAGGCAGCGCAGGTCGGTGCCGGCCGATCGCTGACCCAGCGCGACTTCGCGTTCCCGACCTACCGCGAGCATGGCGTCGCCTACTGCAAGGGCGTCGACCCGGTCACGCTGCTCGGCCTGTTCCGCGGCGTCAACCAGGGCGGTTGGGACCCCCACGACAAGGGCTTCCAGCTGTACACGATCGTCATCGGATCGCAGACGCTCCACGCGACCGGCTATGCGATGGGTGTGCAGCGTGACGGTTCCGACGGCGCCGTGATGGCGTTCTTCGGCGACGGCGCGTCGAGCCAGGGTGACGTCAACGAGGCGTTCGTCTGGGCGAGCGTCTTCCAGGCTCCGGTCGTCTTCTTCTGCCAGAACAACCAGTGGGCCATCTCCGAGCCGCTCGAGAAGCAGAGCCGCATCCCGCTCTACCAGCGGGCCCGCGGGTTCGGCTTCCCCGGCGTTCGGGTGGACGGGAACGACGTCCTCGCTGTCCTCGCCGTCGCCAGGGCCGCGCTGGAACGCGCGCGCGAAGGCAGCGGCCCGACGCTCATCGAGGCGTTCACCTATCGCATGGGGCCGCACACGACATCGGACGACCCGACGCGATACCGGCTGGCGGCTGAGCTCGAGACGTGGAAGCTCAAGGACCCGATCGAGCGGATGAAGGCCTACCTGTCCCGCGGCGGGATGGCCGACGCCGACTTCTTCGCGCAGGTCGACCGTGAGGCGGACGAGCTCGCGGCGCACATCCGCGCCGGCTGCCTCGCGTTGGAGGACCCCGACCCGATCACGCTCTTCGACAACGTCTACGCCGGCGGCTCGACACTGCTCGACGAGGAGCGCGAGCAGCTCGCGGGCTACCTCGCGTCGTTCGCCGACTCGGGTGTAGGGAGCGCGCACTGATGGCGACGCTCATGCTCGGCAAGGCGATCAACGAGGGCCTGCGCAAGGCCATGGAGGACGACCCGAAGGTCGTCATCATGGGTGAGGACGTCGGCCGGCTCGGCGGCGTCTTCCGGGTGACCGACGGGCTGCAGAAGGACTTCGGCGAGGACCGGGTCATCGACACGCCGCTCGCCGAGTCGGGAATCATCGGCACCGCGGTGGGGCTCGCGATCCGGGGCTTCCGGCCGGTCTGCGAGATCCAGTTCGACGGCTTCGTCTTCCCGGCGTTCGACCAGATCGTCAGCCAGGTCGCGAAGATGCACTACCGCTCGGCCGGCAACGTGAAGCTGCCGATCACCATCCGCATCCCCTTCGGCGGCGGCATCGGCGCGGTGGAGCACCACAGCGAGTCGCCGGAGTCCTACTTCTGCCACACCCCCGGTCTCAAGGTGGTCAGCTGCTCCAACCCGGTGGATGCCTACTGGATGATCCAGGAGGCGGTTGCCAGCGACGACCCGATCGTGTTCTTCGAACCGAAGCGTCGCTACTGGGACAAGGCAGAGGTTGACCCGGCGGCAGGTGCGCCGCGCTCGCTCTGGGACGCAGCCGTCGTACGTCCCGGCAGCGAGATCACGCTGATCACCTACGGGCCGTCGGTGAAGACCTGCCTCGAGGCCGCCGCTGCGGCTGAGTCGGAAGGTCACGACATCGAGGTCGTCGACCTGCGGGCGCTGTCACCGATCGACTGGCCGACGGTCCTGCGCAGTGTCGAGAAGACCCAGCGCGCGATCGTCGTCGCCGAAGCACCGACCTACGCCTCCCTCGCGAGCGAGGTCGCCGCGCGCGTGACGGAGAAGTGCTTCTACTCGCTCGAGGCTCCGGTGCTGCGGGTCTGCGGTTTCTCTACGCCGTACCCGACGTCGCGGATCGAGGAGGACTATCTGCCCGACCTCGACCGCATCCTCGACGCGGTCGACCGCTCGCTCGCCTTCTAGGAGACCCGTGCCGTCGTTCAAGGACTTCAAGCTTCCCGACCTCGGCGAGGGACTCACCGAGGGCGAGATCCTCAAGTGGTTCGTGCAGCCCGGCGACGAGGTGACGCTCAACCAGCCGATCGTCGAGGTGGAGACGGCGAAGGCGGCGGTCGAGATTCCTTCGCCCTACGCCGGCGTCGTGACGCAGCTGCACCACGCCGAGGGCGAGACCGTCGATGTCGGCGCGCCGATCATCACGTTCGACACCGACCCGTCCGGGTCGCCGCCTGCGGAGACCGGGCTTCAGGCCGGCGCACCGCAGACGCCCGTGGCCGCCGCGGCCGACATGGTGCCCCAAATTCCGGCGGTGCAACGCGCGCAGGAACCGGGGATGGTCGGGTCGCCCGCTCCCAAGGCCGAGGCAGAAGCCGAGAAGATCGAGGTGCTCGTCGGCTCCGGCCCCAAGAGCGGCAAGCTCACCCGGCGACCGCGCAAGGACACGGCGACCGCTGACGGGACGGCGGGCGGTCCGCAGCCGGCGCGCGTCTCCGCGGCCGCGGTCGGTGCTCACGCGGCGCAGGTCGCCGGCGAGGTGCACGTGCTGGCGAAGCCGCCGGTCCGCAAGCTGGCCCGCGACCTCGGTGTCGACCTGCGGTCCTTGACCGGGACGGGTCCGCACGGCGCGATCACCCGGCAGGACGTCGAGGGGGCCGCCGGCGCTCCCGCTCCGGTGACCACCGGTTCGGCCGTCGCCGACTTCGACCCGGCAACCCGCGAGCAGCGGATTCCCATCAAGGGTGTTCGCAAGGCGACCGCAGCCGCGATGCCCAGATTTACGTACTCCTTGACCACGATCTCCTGGGCGTCGTCATCCCACGTCGAGTTGACCATCGGGTGCCGC
>JAFAQI010000428.1 GCA_019246495.1 Frankiales bacterium
GTAACCCGACGCGAACGCGTCGTTCGCCGCCAGGAGGTCGGCGAACGCGTCGTCCCGAGGCTCGGCACTCACGAACTGTCTCCACGGCGCAGGACCAGGACGGTGACGTCGTCGTCGTGTGCGCGCGCATGAGCGGCGACGTCGACGACGTGGTCGAGCAACGACTGTGCAGTCCAGTCCTTCAGTTGCGTCGTCGCTTCGATCACGCGTGCGACGCCTTCGTCGATGTCCTCGCCGCGGCGCTCGACGAGCCCGTCGGTGATCGCGACCAGTGCCGAGCCCGGTGGCAGCTCGACGGTCGTGACATCGCGGTCGACCTCACCGACGCCGAACGGCGTACCGCTCGCCGTCGGCAGCGACCGGCTGCCGTTCGCGTCGACGATCAGCGGTGCGAGATGTCCGGCGTTGGCGATGTGCACGCGGTCGTGGTCGGCGTCGACAAGGAAGTAGAGAACCGTCACAAGCTGCTCGACCGCGAGAGTCTCGAAGAACCGGTCGATCCGCCGGAAGACCGAGACCGGGTCCGGGTCGTCGATGGCATAAGCACGGATCGTCGACCGCACCTGCGCCATCGCCGCTGCTGCCTCGACGCCTCGACCCATGACGTCGCCGACGACCGCGACAATGCGTCCGCCGCTCACCGGCAACACGTCGTAGAAGTCGCCGCCGGCCTCCTGCCCGCCGGCCGGGCTGTAGTAGGTCGCGATGTCCCAGCCGGGGAACGGCGGCAGGTCCTGCGGCAGCAGCGCCCGCTGGAGGTCGAGCGCGGCTTCGCGTTCGGCCTGGTAGAGCTCGGTCCGCTGCAACGTCTGCGCGGTCTGCGCGGCAAGTGCGAGCACGAACCGTCGCTCGTCCTCGTCGAAGAGCTTGCGGCCGGCGAAGCTGAAGCGCAACGCGCCGATCGCGCGGTCACCGACGATGAGCGGTACGGCGCACATCGCGACGGTGTCGGCCTCGAAGCCGCGCAGGGCAGGGAAGTCGTGGTCGCGTTGGTCCTGCGACTCCAGCCAGATCGGCTCGCCGGTGCGGAGCGCTGTCGCGGCGGGCAGCTCGGCGTCGGCGCGCTCGCTGCGCAATGCGCCGAGCAGCTCCTCGCCGTAGCCGACCACACCCGGCACCGCGAGGTGCTCCCCGTCGCCGGCCGGGACGAGCATGCCGCCGCCCGACGCGTCGAGTGCTGCGACGCCTTCGCGGAGCACGACACCGGCGACGTCCTCGGGAGTGCGGGTCCTGGCAAGGGCGGCGGTCACGCGCTGCAGCCGCGCGGCCCGGTCGCTGACGCGCTGCATCGACGTGAGCCGGCGGACCTCGGTGACCAGCCGCTCCTCGAACGGCATGACCGGGTCCGGGGTCTGACCGGCCGCGAGCTGGCGAAGCTGCGCGATGACGGCTTCGACGTACCAGCGACGGAACAACCGGTGGTCCGCCGGTGTCTCGAGAGTGAGAAGGCGCGCGGCGCGGGAGTATTCGTCCGCCTCGTCGAGCGCCGCCAGGTAGGCCTCGCCGGCGTCTGCGGCGGACGCGGGGAGGTGCAGCACGAGGCGGGTGCGTGGTTCGCCGTTGCGGGCGGCCGCGAGAGCCTGTCGCTTGATCGCGTCGCGCGCGTCACCGAAGCCGTGCACGACCGTCTGGATGAGCCGGGCGAGATGCGGCGGCACCTCTGCCTCGGTGGTCTCGGCGGCCGCCGCGGCGAGGGTGAACTCGCGCACGAGGTTGTCGATGTGCGCTTTCGCGCCGATGAGGAGATCGGTGGGGACGTCGCCGAGCACCACTGTGTAGTGCTGCTCTTCCGTCGGGACGAACTCGTCCTGCCAGCGGGCGAGGATGGTGTCGACGTCGACGTCGTCGAGCCCTTGCTCGTCGGCGATCGAGAGCTCGGCCCAGACCGTCTTGCCGCCCTCCTCCTGCCGCTCGACACCCCACTGCCGGGCGAGTGCGTCGACAAGAGCGAGTCCGCGACCCGTCATGTTGCTCATGCTCTGTGACGGCCGGACCGGGCTGCGCGCACTGCCGTCGCGCACTTCGATGCGCACCCGGTCGCCGGCGCCGATCACGCACACTGAGATGGGAGGCAGGCCGTGCTGACAGGCGTTGGCGATGAGCTCTGCGGCGACGAGCATGCCGTCGTCGACGAGGCCGTCCGCGTCGCGCGCGCGTAGCTGCTCGCCGACGAACTGCCGGCCCTCGCGAGCCGCCTCGCTCTCGGCGTCGAGCTCCATGCACTGTCGGTCGTTGTCCAACACGGATCCATGGCCGTTCGGTTCGCGAAGATCCCCGTTCGGCACGCGAAAAGTCTCGC
>JAFAQI010000457.1 GCA_019246495.1 Frankiales bacterium
GCGCCAGCGCCACCTTGTCGCCACTCGCGCCGGTCGACATCCCGGACCTGTCCGGACTGTTGCCGACACTGCTCTACCCCGGCGTCCAGGTGACGATGAGCTGGACGGTCACGGGGCCGCTCGACGGGCTGATGCACAGTGCCGGCACCGAGCAGAGCGTGACTTCCATAGCGCACCGGCGCTTCAAGAACATGGTCGTCGTCCCCGAGGTGCAGCTGCCCGGCAAGAAGGCGCAGACCATCAACCTCAACCCCTACGCCGGTGACGCCCGGTCGCTCGTCCTCGACGCGCTGAACGGATCCGAGAAGCTGCTCGTCAGCCATCCGCAGACCGCTCCGTGCGCCAGCGCGCTCGACGCCGCGCACGACGACATCCTCGACGCCGTCGACCCGCCGAACGGTGGCCCGACCGCGCAGCAGATCCTCGCCGACGCGGAGCAGCAGGGCACGCCGGTGCTCGCTGTAGAAACCGCGGTCAACGGACTCGGCATCCCCTACCTCGACTTCGTGCCGGTGTGTGTCGCGAGCTCGGGCGGTGGGTTCGTCGGGCACCTCGGCAACTTCGGCGCCTGCAGCATCGACGCACCCGGCGGCTTCCGCGCCGCCCTGAGGAGGTCGTGATGCGAGACCGCTTCTCCGGCGACTCCGGGGCCACTGCCGTCGAGTTCGCGCTGGTCATCCCCGCGGCCGCGGCACTCATCTTCGGCGGCATGTATGTGTCGACGTACTACTACTACAGCGCCGCCGCGTCCCATGTCGCACGCGTCGTCGCCCACGACGCCTCGATCCCCCGCCATGGCGCCTACCCGACCGTCGCAGACGAGATGGCGATCGCGCACAGCGCCGCCGGCTCGTTCCTGCCGGACCCGACGTCGATCACGCTCACCCCGATCCCGTCCGAGGGCGACGGCAACGAGCTGATCGTCACGGTCACCTACGACCTCCCGGGCATCACGGCCGCCGGCAACCTGCTGCCGTTCCTGCCGCACAACAAGGGCACGATGACCCGCTCGGTCACGGTGAGGTACGAGTGAGCGCGGCCCACCGCCGGTCGTCCGGCAACAACTGGCTGCGCCTGCGCGGCGACCGCGGTGTCGCGGCAATCGAGTTCGCGCTGCTGTTCACAGTCATGGCGGTTGTCGCCGGTCTCATGTTCCCGGTCGGTCAGCTCTACCTCGACAAGATCCGCCTCGGCCGCGCGGCCGGTGACGCGCTCCGCTTCGCGACGGCAGCACCCAACAGCCCGGCGTACGGATCGAGCGGCCGCCGGCCCTCCGTCAGCGACATCCAGAACGAAGCGGTCCGCGCCTACATCGCGGACGGCGGCTCGGGGCTCAGCCCGAGCGACGTGCAGGTCACGACGTCGGCACTGCCCGGCGGCACCGTGACCATCCACATCAGCAAGACAGACGACATCGGTCCGGTCGGCAACCTGCTCGCCGTGGCCCACGCAACCAGCTCGTCGAGCATCACCGTCTCGGTCGATGCCTCCGGTCGTGAGGAGTAACCGTCATGCGCAAGATCAACCTCAGCATCGTCGTCGGCGTGATCGTCGCCGTCGCGGGTGCCGGCATGGTCGTCGCCTACGGCCAGAGCGTCAACCACAAGGCAGCGAGCGGCCGTAACCCCGTGGCCGTGCTCGTCGCCGACCGGGACCTCCCGGCCGGTACGCCGGCAAAGGCGCTCGCCTCGAGCGTTCATGTCGCCAACGTCCCGTCGGCCTACGTCGTGAGCGGCGCGTTGCACAGCACCGCGGCACTCACGTCCAACCTCACCAAGGCCGCGGTGCTCACCGGCTCGGTGCCGAAGGGCGGCCAGCTCTCGCAGAACAGCTTCGCCGACGCGGCGACCGCGGGACACGTGAACCCGTCGCCGGGCAACGTCGCCATCTCGGTCGAGACCGACCTGTCGCCGGGTGTCGCGCGTTACCTGTCGGTCGGCTCGAAGGTCGACGTCTTCGCGACGTACCACGATGTTCGCAACCAGGCCGGCAAGCTGACACCGGCGTCGAGCCGCACGAAGCTGTTCGCCACCGGCGTCCGCGTGCTCGCGGTCAGCGTCGCGCAAGACCAGCAGAAGAGCCAGAACGACTCGACGCTCGTGGACAAGGTCGTCGTCCTGCTCGACATGCCGCCGACACAGGCGGAGATGCTCGTCAACGCGACGACGCTCGGCAGCATCTACCTCGCCGACACGACGAGCGGCAACGACCACACCTCGACCGGCGCCAACCCGGACGTCGTCGTAGCGAGCAACCGCTGATGCTGGCCGTCGTCCGCTCCGTCGCCGTCGTCGACCGCACCGGCGAGCTGCAATACGCCCTGCGCGGATGTGACGTCGACGTGCTCGACCTCCGCGCCGGCGACCTCGACGTCGAACCACCCGACGTCGACGTGCTGCTGGTCGGTGCCCGCGAGTTCTCCGGTGCCGGGCTGCGCCGGATCGCTCGCTGGCACCGGCTGCAGCCGGCCGGTGTGGTCGTCGCACACCTCGACTCCATGCTCCCGATCGATCGCGCGACGCTTCGTGCCGCCGGCGTCGAGCACGTCGTACGTGGCCGGCTCACCCCCGCCAAGCTGCGCACCGCGCTGCTGCACGCCGACGTCGCGCTGGCCGAGCTCGTGACGGCGGCCGGGCGCCGGCACGGCGAGCTGTTCGAGGACGAGTGGACAGAGGCGGATTCGTCGGTCGAGGGGGCCGACGAACCCGATTCTGTCGACGAGCTCGAGGAGCTCTACAACGAGCAGCCGTACGACGCCGACGACATCGCGTCCGACGCCACCGACGAGGACGCCGAGGCGCCACGCGCCAAGCTGCTCACGGTCGCGTCGGCCACCGGAGGATGCGGCAAGACGTTCTTCGCAACGAACGTCGCGTCACTGTTCGCTCGCGCCGGCGCAAAGGTGCTGCTGATCGACCTCGACCTTCAGTTCGGCGAGGTGGCCGCGGCCCTCCAGGTGCAGCACGCCTACAGCCTCTACGACGGCCTCTACAACACCAGCGGCGAGAGGTTGCCGGTGACGGCGATGCGCGAGCACCTCGACGCGCTCGTGCACCACCACTCACTCGGCTTCGACGTGCTCACCGCACCACGCGACCCGATCCTCGCCGACTTCGTCGGCGCGCGTGACGCGATGACACTGCTCGACGCGGTGCTGCCGCGATACGACATCGTCATCGCGGACACCCCGCCGTCGCTCAACGACGTCGTCATCGCCGCACTCGACCGCTCCGATGCGGTGTCAGTGCTCGCGACTCTCGACGTGCCGTCGCTGCGTAACCTCACCGCGTTCCTCGACGTGCTGCGCCGGCTCAACCTCGACGACGAGCGCATTCGCCTCGTCCTCAACAAGGCCGACCGCGACGTCGGCGTGACGACCGAGCAGGCCAACGACGCGTTCGACGGCCGGTTCGGCACCGTGCTTCCGGTCGACCGGGCAGTCAGCCGGTCCGTGAACCTCGGCACGACCGTCGCCGTACACGAACCGCGCGCCAAGGTCAGCCGCGCGCTCGTTCCCGCGGTCGCGACGCTGGCAGCGGAGTTCGGCCTCGACAAGTCCGCGATCGCTCCCGAGCCGGTCGCGCGGCGTACCGCCCCCACTCGCTCCTTCGGCGCGATGTTCCGGCGCCTGCTCTCTGGAGGTTCGGCATGAAGCTGACGTCCCGGCTCGGCGACGAGCGTCGCCCGGCGCGCACGTCGTCCGGTCTGGCCACCGCCGTCCGCGCCCGGCAGGCACCGACCGGGCCCGCACCGGCCGGTCGCCGCGTCGTGTCTTCGGCCAAGACACCCGCGGCGACCGTGCCCTCGCAGCCGGCCGCCAACCGGGTCGAGGTCACCGCGCTCGACGACCTACGGACCCGCGTTCGCACGGCTGTCGTCGCCGAGCTCGGACCGCGGCTGTCGGAGTCGGCGGTCGACGACGACGAGCTGCGGCAACTGCTCGCGAAGCACCTCGACAAAGCGATCCGTACGTCGACCACCACCGTCGGCCCGGCCGAGCGCGAGGAGTTCATCGACGCGACGCTCGCCGACATGCTCGGCTGGGGCGTCCTCACGCCGCTGATGGCGGACCCGACCGTTACCGAAGTCATGTGCAACGGCGCGGACACCGTCTATGTCGAACGCAACGGCATCGTCGAGCGCACCGACGTGCGGTTCCCGTCCGAGCGCGCGCTGCGGCAGGTGATCGACCGGATGCTCGCGGTCGCCGGGCGCCGCGTCGACGAGGCCAGCCCGATGGCCGACGGCCGGCTCGCCGACGGCAGCCGCATCAACGCGATCATCCCGCCGCTGTCGACGACCGGCTCGGTGCTGACGGTCCGCCGCTTCCCCGAGACCGCGATGACGATCAGCGACCTGATCGGCCGCGAGACCGTGTCGACCGACGTCGCCGTCTTCCTCGAG
>JAFAQI010000524.1 GCA_019246495.1 Frankiales bacterium
GCGCCCCGGCCGCGGAGCTACATCGTGGCCGGCAGCAGCTATTCCTCGCGCTGGTGATCGGCATGTTCGTGTGGCGGCGACGACGAGCCGCAGCCGGCGGCCTGACCAGGATGGCCTGGGTGCTCGCGTTCCCGCTCGGCCTGATGCTGCTGCTGGTGCTGTTCAGCCAGTCGGCAAAGCTGCTGCCGGCCACGATGTAGCTCCGCGGCCGGGGCGCGTTCGGCTGAGCCGGCCTCCGCCGTTCGGACGATCAGACCCCGGACTTTCTAGGCCGTTGGAGTGAAGTTGCCCATTTTCGGCCTTAGGAGTCTCGTCTTGGGGGCACCTCGCGCCGTACCGTTCTTGCACTGCCGGGCGCTTCCGCTCGCGGCGCGAGGCCCCCGAGACAACACCCAGCGGAGTGACGTATGCGAAGGCTCACCGGAACCGTGGTCGCCCTGGCCGCAGTCTCCGCAGTGCTCCAGTCGGTCGCGGCCGTCCCCGCGCTCGCCGCGCCAGTCCCGCAGTCGACGCTCGTCAGCGCGGTGCCCTCGACCAACACCCCGGACGTCAACAACGGCGTCGTCTACACCATCGCCCAGGTCGGTTCGACCGTGTTCATCGGCGGTTCGTTCACGTCCGTGAGCCCGTACCACACACCGTCGACCACCTACGCGGTCACGAACATCGCGGCGTTCGACGCCACGACCGGCGCGCTCGTCACCACCTTCGCGCCGACCCTCGACGGCGTGGTCAACTCGATCGCCCCGGGGCCCACGTCGACGAGCGTCTACGTCGGCGGCGCCTTCAAGACCGTCAACGGCGTGAGCATGCGCGTCGCGCTTCTCGACACGACGACCGGCGCCATCGTCTCCGGATGGAAGGCGCCGAAGGGTGACGGCGTCGTCAACAAGCTGCTCCTCGCCGACGGCCAGCTCTACGTCGGCGGCTTCTTCCAGCACATGGGGGCGCAGCCGCGGGCCGGCCTCGCGACGCTCGCTCCCCTCACCGGCCTCGTCAGCTCCGTGTCGACCTTGGCGTTCACCGGGCACCACAACTACGGCGTCCACTGCACGTCCTCCAACTGCGCCAACGCGCCGACCGGCGTCAAGTCGATGGACGTCTCGCCCGACGGCACGCGGATGATCGTCACGGGTAACTTCACCGACGTCTCCGGCAGCGCCCGGGACCAGGTCGCCATGCTCGACGTCACGAGCTCGACAGCCACGGTTGACCCGAACTGGAACACCTACGGGTTCACCTCCCCGTGCGCGCCCAACGCGTTCGACAGCTACATCCGCGACGTGCAGTTCTCGCCGGACGGCTCCTACTTCGTCATCGTCGACACCGGCGCCGGTGGCACCGGCGCCAGGAACATCGACGGGACACGGGCGATCTGCGACGCCGCCGCTCGCTACGAGACGGCCGCGACGGGCACCGATGTGCTGCCGACCTGGGTCGACTGGACCGGCAACGACACGTTCTGGACCGTGGCGATCACGGGTGCCTCGGTCTACGTCGGCGGTCACCAGCGCTGGGTCAACAACAGCCGGGGTTCCGACTCGGCCGGAGCCGGTGCGGTCCCACGGCCGGGCGTCGTCGCGCTCGACCCGCAGAACGGGCTGCCCCAGGCCTGGAATCCGGGCCGCAACCCGCGCGGCGCCGGCGCCTACGCACTGCTGGCGACACCCAACGGCCTCTACATGGGCAGCGACACCGACTACGTCGGCAACCACGCCTACCAGCGGAAGAAGATCGCCTTCTTCCCGTTGGCCGGCGGCGAGGTGCCACTGCCCAACTCGGTGGGCTCCCTCCCGGGCAACATCTACCTCTTCGGCCAGGGCGGCTCGGCGGTCCAGGCTGTGAGCTGGGACGGCACCACCGCGCCGACGCCGACGACCGCACCGGTCGGCTTCGACTCGTCAGTCGTGCGCGGCGCGTTCGCCGTCAACGGCACGCTCTACTACGGCTCCAGCGACGGCAACTTCTACCAGGCGCCGTTCACCGGCCGGAGCATCGGCACGCCCGTCGCGATCGACCCCTACAACGACCCCGCGTGGAGCAGCGTGCTGACCGGGTCCGGTTCGGGCACCTTCCGCGGCGCAAGGCCGACGTTCTACTCCGAGCTGTCGTCGATGACGTCGATGTTCTATTCGAACGGCCGCATCTACTACACGCTCGGCACGAGCAATCAGATGTTCTGGCGCTACTTCGAGACCGACGACGGCGTCATCGGCGCCGACGAGTTCACCACGACCGACGGCAACAACTGGCGGCACGTGTCCGGGGCGTTCCTCGCGAACGGTCGGCTCTATTGGGCCGACTCCACCAGCGGCCAGCTGATGTCGATCGCGTGGAGTGGTACGCAGGCCACCGGCACGTCCTCGGTTGCGGACACCTCGCGCAACTGGGCGAGCCGCGGCCTGGCGATCCTCGCCGCCGGCCAGGTCACTGCCAACACCGCGCCGACCGCCTCGTTCACGATCAGCTGCACCACGACAGCATCGCCGTGCAGCGCCGACGCCAGCACCTCGCACGACGCCGACGGTCCGATCACCGGCTACTCGTGGAACTGGGGTGACGGCAACACGTCCCAGGTGACTACGGCGACCACGACGCACACCTACTCGACGCCCGGCACCTACGCGGTCTCGCTGACCGTCACCGACACCGACAACACCACGGGCTCGACCTCGCACTCGGTTCACGTCACGAGCCCGACGGCGGCGCCCATCGCGTTCCGCGACTCGACGGGCTTCGACGGCGTCACCTCGGCCGCGTCTGTCGTCGTACCTGCGACGGTGCAGGCCGGTGACGAGATGCTGCTGTTCGCAAGCTCGGGGACGACGGGGATCACGATGGGTACGCCGGCGGGCTGGACGCTGCTCGGCACCACGAGCCGGTCCAACCTCATGACGGCTATCTATTCGCGGCAGGCAGCCGCCGGCGACGCGGGCACCACGGTCACCGTGCCGTTCTCCGCGAGCGTCCGGTCGACTCTCGTGCTCGGCGCCTACGCCAACGCTGCCGACCCGGTCGAGGTCGATGCCTCCGCGACGGACGTGTCGACCGCGAACCACACGTCGCCTTCGGTCACCGGCCTCACGACCGGCTCGTGGGCCGTGACGTTCTGGGGCGACCGGGCGACGACCACCACTGCGTGGACTCCGCCGGCCGGCGTCACGAAGCGCACCGACGTCTATGGCGCCGGCGGTGGAGCGGTGAGCGCCCTCCTCGCCGACTCCGGCGCTGCCGTCACCGGCACCTACGGCGGCCTCACGGCGACGAGCAACGTCGTCAGCGGCTCCGCGGCCTCCTGGACGGTCGGGCTCAATCCCGCGGGCTGATCGCTCGGGCCATGCGCCGGTAGTCCCGGGGGATGGGCCGCGTGGTCAGTTGCGATCAACTGGCGACAGCCCGGCAATGCGCGCTCGATGACCGCCGTACAGTCACCACATGGGCCTCATTCGCACCCTGCTCGTCGATGACGAGCCGGACATCCGCATGGTCATGCGGTGGGCGATCGAGGCGGACGACGGTGAGGTCTCGGTCGTCGGGGAGGCGAGTGACGGGCTGTCCGGGGTGTCCGCAGTCGCCGAGCTCGAGCCCAGCGTCGTCGTGCTCGACGTGAAGATGCCGCATCTCGACGGCTTGGAGACGGCGTCGCGGATGCTCGCGATGCAGCCCGGCATAGCGATCATCCTCTGCAGCAGCTACTACGACGTCGGCATGCGCCGGGAAGCCTTCGCGATGGGCGTCCGCGAGTGCGTGTCCAAGACGGACCTCGTCGAGATCCCGGATGTCATCCGCCGGGTCGCCGGCGCCGCGGCCTGAGCCGACCGCACTCGAGCGGCCTGCCCTCTGAGCGGGGACTTCCGGCCCGCTCCGGAAGGACTGGCGGCGCCTCGCGTCGAAGATCGTTCGCATGCCCCTGGACGCACGACGGCGGTTCCTTGCTGCTCTCGTGCTGGTCCTGGCCGGCGTCGGCTACGTGCTGGCGCCGCTCGCGGCGGCGTCGCCCGCACGGCCGGGCATGGTGCTCGGCCACGTGCCCGTCGCGTCGAGCCCGCTGACCGGCGCGGTCGTCGTCGGCCCGGGCGGCGCGGTCACCGGCTACTACACCAAGGTCGTCGTCGTCACGCAGGGCTCGGCGCTGACCTTCGTCAACCTCGACGAGATCGCGCACACGGTCACCTCAGTGGCCCGCGACACCTCCGGGGCGCCGCTGTTCAACGGCAACGCGCTGCCGGGCACGACCTCGGACATCCAGGGCGTCGATCGGCTCGCGCCCGGGACCTACGCCTTCTACTGCCAGTTCCACCCCAACATGCAGGGCACGCTCATCGTCGAGGGCCAAGGGCACTCGGGGGTCAAGGCCGCCAAGCCGTCGTTCCACCAGCCGTTGCGGCTGCCGCCGACGCTCACCGGCTCCCACCTTCGCATCCCGATCGAGCAGGCCGACGTGCGGACGCTGCCGCACGGCCCGAAGACGTTGATGTGGACCTACGGCGGCAGCTATCCCGGCCCGACAATCCGGCGGCCGGCTGGGCGGCGTACGACGATCACGTTCGTCGACAAGCTGCCGCGGACCGCAGGTGACCTCACGGTGCACCTGCACGGCGACCACCACGCGTCGACGTCGGACGGGCTGCCGGACTCCAGCCTCATCCGGCCCGGCGGCAGCCGCACCTATGTCTATCCGCTGACCGACGGCGGCAAGGCCGAGCGCGCGGCGTTCGACTTCTACCACGACCACCGGATGGACGAGACCGGGCGCAACGTGTGGAACGGCCTGCAGGGCATGTTCATCACGAGCGACAAGGTCGAGCGAAAGCTGAACCTGCCGACCGGCAAGTACGACGTGCCGCTCGACGTCGCCGACCGGTCGTTCGACGGCGCCAACCAGCTGACCAACCCGTTCCCGCATCCCGGCGACGGGACGACGTCGACGAGCAAGTTCGTCGGCCCCTACGCCGCTCCCGGTGACGCCAGCGTCGGCGACCACGTGCTCGTCAACGGCGTCTCGTCGCCGTACTTCGACGTCGCGACGCACCGCTACCGGCTGCGGCTGCTCAACGGCTCCAACTTCCAGTCCTACGACTTCCATCTGTCGAACGGACAGCCGTTCGTGCAGATCGGCACCGGCAGCGGGCTGCTGCCGAAGGCCGTCGTTCGCACCGACATCCTGCTCGGGCCGGCGCAGCGCGCTGACGTGATCGTCGACTTCGGCCACGACTACGGCAAGAAGATCGTGCTCGCCAGCGAGCCGCGGACCGACAGTCAGCCGGGTGGCATCGGCACGCCCGACGTGCCGGTCATGCAGTTCCGGGTGACGAAGCGAACCGCCGACCGCACGCGCATCCCGTCCCGGCTCGAGCCGCTTCCGCCGCTCGCCGCTCCGGCAACGCCGTCCATGGTGTGGACGTTCGGCCTCGGCGGTGACGCGAACCGGGGAACGTTCTGGTCGGTCAACGGCCACCCTTACGACCCGACGCGCGTGGACACGACGGTGCCGCTCGGCAGCACGCAGACCTGGCTATTGCAGAACCTGAGCCCGATCACCCACTACATCCACATCCACGAAGAGCAGTGGCGGACGATCTCGCGGGACGGCGGACCGCCGCCGGCCTATGAAGCCGGCCTGCAGGACACCTGGCGGCTCGACCCCGGTGAGTCCGTCGAGGTGGCCGCGAAGTTCACCGACTACGCCGGTGTCTTCATGATCCATTGCCACATGCTCGACCACGAGGACCACGGCATGATGGCGCAGTTCGCCGTGGTGAAGTCGTCCGCGTCCGCCTTGCCGCCCGGCTACCACTTCGGCCCGTCGCGATCCGCCGTTGTCGGGATGGGTGGCATGTCCGCGCCGACACAGTCCGCGATGGCACAGTCCGCGATGGCGCAGATGGCGTCGATGACCGGGCTCGCGGCGGATGCCCCGATGTGGGTCCGGCTGATGACCCGCGCCGGCTGGGCCGTCTCGATCGAAGCTCCGCTGCTCGCGCTCGCGATGCTGTGGCGCCGCCGGCGCGTGCTGCCTGATGCTGCGGCGCGCGCCGTGACGATCCTGCTGCTCGCCGGCGTCGCCACGACGCATGCGTCGGACTGGCTGGACAAGCTCGTGGAGGCGCCGTACCTCGCGGTCGGGTTCGGTCTGCTCATCGTTGGTGCGGCGGCCGCGTCGATCGCCCTCGCGTGCCTGCGCAGACCTGACGCCGTACGCCGGGTCCGCCGTGCTGTCGGGGTGGCGTCGGCGATGACGATCGCCGGCTACATCGTCAGCCGCAGCATCGGGCTACCGCAGCTGGAGGACCACGTCGGGCACTGGGCCGACTCGTGGGGCACCGCGTCGCTCGTCGTCGAGTCGATGCTCGTCCTCGCGCTCATTCGCAGTTCCATGCACATCGCCCGCCGGCCGAGGCCGACGTGGAGAGGAGTCCACATGAGCAAGCCGCGCTGGGTCGTGGCGCTCGCCACTGCCGTCACGGTCACCACCGCGGTGGCCGGCAGCGTCCCGTCGCAGGCCGCGCCGAAGAGCCGCGTGCTGCTGGTCTGCAACGGGTCAGCCGGCTGCCCGGCCGTCAAGGGCGTGAGCTACTACCGCTCGCTTCAGCTGGCCGTCGACCACGCGAGCAATGGCGACTGGATCCTCGTGTGGCCAGGCAAGTACAGCGAGTCCGTCCAGGTGCAGCAGGGCCATGGCCTTACAAGCGGACTGCACATCCGCGGCATGAACCGCAACGGCGTCGTGTTCGACGGCAAGAAGGCCGGTGGTTCGGCCGTTCACGTCCTCGGTGTCAACAACACCTGGGTCGAGAACATGACGGGGCAGAACTACCTCACCGGCGCGGCGAACGCGTTCTACTGGACCGGCGTCGACGGTTACTGGGGCAACTACCTGACCGCGTACAACAACGGCGACTACGGGATCTACGCCTACGACTCCACGTCGTCGGGCAAGCTGCCCGCCACCCTCGCGCACGACTACGCCTCATGGAACGCCGACAGCGGCATCTACATCGGCGGCTGCCGTGACTGCAACGCGGTCGTCGTCGATTCGCACGCCGAGAAGAACGCGATCGGCTACTCCGGCACCAACGCCGGTGGCGAGCTCTACCTGCTCAACAGCGAGTGGGACCACAACGCCAGCGGAATTCTGCCGAACACGCTGACCAGTGAGCCGGATCCGCCGCAGTCAGGCGCCTTCATCGTCAACAACTACGTGCACGACAACAACGACACTGACGTGCCCGGCACCGGCATCGCGGGCATTGTGCCGGCCGGTGTC
>JAFAQI010000529.1 GCA_019246495.1 Frankiales bacterium
CAGCGCCGTAAGAGCGGCCAGCGGGCGCATGAGCGGCACCGCCCGGCGCTGTCCTAGCCACCGGCTGAGACCGATCGCGCCCAGCATCGTGCCGAACGGAACCGCCGCAGTGAGGAGGCCGGCCGTCGCGTCGCCGCCACCGTGCGACGCCGCGTAGGGGACCGCAACGCTCTCGGGGGCGATCGTCGCGGCCACGACGAGGTAGGCGACGAGGATCGCCTCTCGCACGCTCGTGTTGCCAAGCACGAAGTCGACGGCTTCCCGGCGGCTGGTCGGCGACGCGGGGTCACGGCCCGCCATCGCCGGGCGAGCGGTGACGCCGCGGGCGACGAGCAGCGCCGACACGACGAAGGACACGCTGTCGGTGAGCACGGCGCCCGTGGTGCTGATCGCGGCGACCAGCGCGCCGCCCACGGCGAAGCCGAAGACCTGGCCGAGCTGGTTGTTTGTCGCGCTCAGGGCTACGCCGGTGGCGTAGGCGTCGGCCTCCGGCAGGATGTCGGCGAGCATCGCCGAGCGCGCTGCGTTGAACGCCGGCTGCAGCAGCGAGACCACGGTGATGTCGATCAGGGCCACGGCCATCGGCACGTGCGGGAGCGCGATGGCGAGGATGAGCACGCACCGCGCGAGGTCGCAGAAGATCATCATGCGGCGGCGCGGCAGCCGGTCGGCGTACACGGAGAGCAGTGGGCCGCCGACTAGCCACGGCAGGTAAGTAGCCGCGTAGGTGAGCGCCGTGAGCAGCGGCGAGTGGGAGCGGTGGAAGACAAGGAGCGCGACGGCGATGCGGGCGAGCTGGTCGCCGACGACGCTCAGCGCCTGGGCGGCGTAGAGGGCGCGGAACTCGCGGTTGGCCAGCACGGCGCCGAACGTGACGCGTCCTTGGGGGCCGCGCGCGCTCACCACAACGCCTTCATCGTCCACACGGTTGCCCTACTGTCTCATTCGTCACAGCTGCTTCGCCGCATTCTGGGTGCCGCGCGGCGGCGATCGACGCGCTCGGTAGGTTCGCGCCATGCCTCGGGCCACGCGACCGCACATCCTGGTCATCGGCGGGGGCTACGTCGGGATGTACGCCGCGCTCCGGCTCCAGCGCAAGCTCCGGGCCGGCGAGGCGACGATCACGGTCGTGGACCCGCAGCCCTACATGACCTACCAGCCATTCCTGCCGGAAGCCGGCGCGGGCAACCTCGAACCCCGCCACGTCGTCGTCCCGCTCCGCCGGGTCCTTCGGCACTGCCGCGTCCTGGGCGGCCGGATCACCTCCGTCGACCATCACCGCCGGGTCGCCCGCTTCGAGCCCCTCGAAGGCGAGGGCTACGACCTCGCCTACGACGTGCTCGTGCTCGCGCCGGGCTCAATCGCCCGCACCCTGCCCATCCCGGGGCTGCGCGAGGAGGGCATCGGCTTCCGGACCGTCGCCGAGGCCATCTATCTGCGCAACCACGTGCTGTCGAAGCTGGACGTAGCCGCGTCGACCAGCGACGCGGCGCTGCGCCGGCGCGCGCTGACGTTCGTGTTCGTCGGCGGCGGCTACGCCGGCGTCGAAGCTATGGCCGAGCTCGAGGACATGGCTCGCGACGCGGTGCGTTACTACGACGGAATCACGGCCGCCGACATGCGATGGGTGATGGTCGAAGCGTCGCATCGCATCCTGCCTGAGGTCAGCGAGGACCTTGGCAGCTACACGGTCGCCGAGCTGCGCAAGCGGTCGATCGAGGTGCGCCTCAACACTCGCGTGGAGTCATTGACCGGCGGTCACGTCGTACTGTCGGACGGGACCGAGTTCGACGCGGAGACCGTCGTGTGGACGGCAGGCGTGCGTCCGCATCCGCTGCTCGAGTCGACCGACCTGCCTCTGGACGAGAAGAAGCGCGTCCGCTGCACGGCTGCGCTGCAGGTGATCGGCGTCGAGGACGCGTGGGCTGCCGGTGACTCGGCCGCCGTGCCGGACCTGTCCAAGACCGACGTCGTGGCGTTCACGAGCCCGTCCGCGCAGCACGCGGTCCGGCAGGCGAAACGGTTGGCGGACAACGTCATCGCCTCGCTGCGGGGCGAACCGGTGGTCGACTACAAGCACTCCTACGCCGGCTCGGTCGCGTCACTCGGCCTGCACAAAGGTGTCGCCGAGATTTACGGCGTCAAGCTGCGCGGACTGCCCGCGTGGTTCATGCACCGGACGTATCACATGACACGCATGCCGACGACGAACCGCAAGGTTCGCGTCGTTGCCGACTGGACGCTCGCGCTGTTCTTTCATCGCGAGATCGTGTCGTTGGGGTCGTTCGAGAACCCGCGGCAGGCGTTCGAGGAAGCCGTCAGTCCCTGACTTGCGACCGGTCTGGTCGCGCCGGGTGCGTTCGTAGGATGAGCGGGCCCCCGTGCGCCAACTGGCCAGAGCGCTCCCCCTTAAAAGGGGAGGGTTGTCGGTTCGAATCCGACCGGGGGCACGTCGGCCCGCTCAGCCTTGGACGTCGGGCCCAGCGCGGGTGATGTCGAGCTTGATCAGCACCCGCTGGTCTCGGACCATCGCAGCGCGGTAGTCGTCCCAGTCGGGGTGCTCGCCGGACACGCTGCGGTAGTAGTCGACGAGGCCGTCCATCGCCTCGGGCAGGTCGACGATCGTCACGTTGCCCTCGACCTGCACGAAGGGTCCGCCGTAGAACGCGTCGGGGAACGCGCACACCCAGGCCCGCGGGTCGCGGCGCAGGTTCTTCACCTTCATGGCGGTGTCGCGGCTGGACACGACGACATAGCCGTCCGCGTCGACGGAGACCGTCACGGGCGACATCTGCGGCGTACCGTCGCGCCGCATGGTGGCGAGCACGGCGTGGTGCTGCTTGCGCAGGTAGTCGCGGGCCTCGTCGAGGTCCACGGCGCCGATTCCTTTGGCGGTGCTAGGAGCGCGAGGCGGCGCGGCGCCGGTCGTGCTCGTGCACGATCGCGCGCGCGTAGCCGTGCGGCAGATCGTGCTCGTCCGCGAGCCAGTTGACCCGTTCCTCGAACCGCAGCAGGCCGGGGCCATCGTTCAAGCACTCGAGCCAGGACGGTAGATCGCGCCCCGTCACCTCGGGGATCCTCGCCAGGAGCGACTGGTGGGTCTCCTCGGACTGGGGCATCGACATGTGCAGCTCCCGGCAGCGCGGCGAAGTGGTGTTCCGGACAGACTGCCTCAGCCGAGCCCGGCCGACAAGCCCCGGGGCCCTAGCCTCGCCACCGTGACGCCTCCGGGACGCGGCCGCGGGTTGTCGGACGAGTCCGATCTGGACCGATTGCTGCACCGGCTGCGCGGCTTCTCGGCTCGGGCCTGGCGAGAGGGCGAGCGGATGGTGGTTGTCACAGGCCTCGTCCGCGAGCTGGCCGCGCTGTCCGCGCCGACGCGGGAGCCGCCCGTCGTACCGGTCCACGTCCTGCCGGACGTCGTAGCGGTGCTGGCGTACGACGCGGAGGCGGCCGGCCGGGAGGCCGACGTCTCGCGACTGGTGTCGCTGGCGCTGGTGGCGCTTAGCTGAGCCGCTAGCTGAGCCGCTCCAGGACCATGGCCATGCCCTGACCGCCGCCGACGCACATCGTCTCGAGACCGAACGTCTTGTCGTGGTACTGCAGCGAGTTGACGAGGGTCGTCGTGATGCGGGCGCCCGTCATGCCGAACGGGTGCCCGACGGCGATGGCGCCGCCGTTGACGTTGAGCTTGTCGCCGAACGGGTCGATGCCGATGCCGCGGGCGGACGGGATGACCTGTGCGGCGAACGCCTCGTTGATCTCGACGAGGTCGATGTCGTCGATCGTCTTGCCGGCCTTGGCGAGCGCCTTCTTGGTTGCCTCGATCGGGCCGAGGCCCATGATCTCCGGGCTGAGACCCGAGACGCCGGTCGACACGATGCGGGCGAGCGGCGTGAGTCCGAGCTGCTTGGCCTTGGTGTCGCTCATGATGACGACCGCGGCGGCGCCGTCGTTGAGCGGACAGCAGTTGCCTGCGGTCACGGTGCCGTCCGGACGGAAGACCGGCTTGAGCTGGCTGACGCCTTCGATCGTTACGCCCGCTCGCGGGCCGTCGTCCTTCGCGACCTCGGTGCCGTCCGGCTTGGTGAGCGGGGTGATCTCGCGTTCCCAGAAGCCGTTGGCGATCGCCTTCTCGGCGAGGTTCTGCGAGCGGACGCCGAACTCGTCCTGCTCCTCCCGAGAGACCTTCTCGATCTCGGCGACGTTCTCGGCCGTCTGGCCCATGGCGATGTAGACGTCCGGAATGTTGCCGTCGCCGCGCGGGTCGGACCAGTGGAAGCCGCCTTCGCCGGCCTTTGCCGACCTCGCCTGCGCGTCGGCGAACTGCGGGTTGGAGGTGTCCGGCAGGGAGTCGCTGTTGCCCTTGACGAAACGGCTGACCATCTCGACGCCGGCGCTGATGAACGCGTCACCCTCGCCGGCCTTGATGGCGTGGAAAGCCATGCGGGTCGACTGGAGGCTGGACGAGCAGTAGCGCGTGATCGTCGTACCGGGCAGGAAGTCGTAGCCGAGGAGCACCGCGACGACGCGCGCCATGTTGTAGCCCTGCTCGCCGCCGGGAAGGCCGCAGCCGAGGATCAGGTCGTCGATGTCCTTGGGGTCGAGGCCGGGGACCTTGTCGAGCGCCGCCTTGACGATCGTCGCGGTGATGTCGTCGGGTCGGAAGTCGACGAGCGAACCCTTGAAGGCGCGCCCGATCGGCGAGCGGGCAGTGGCGACGATGACGGCCTCGGGCATGACTTCTCCTTCATGTTCGGTGCAGTCAATGTACGTTCCCCGCTGTGGAGGTCTTCGACTCGGTCGTGGCGTTGATCGGTGATACGCCGCTGGTGCGGCTCAACTCGGTCGCGTCGGGGCTGCCGGCGACCGTGCTGGCGAAGATCGAGTACCTGAATCCCGGCGGATCGGTGAAGGACCGCATCGCGGAGCGCATGATCCTGGCCGCGGAGGCGTCGGGGGAGCTCGAGCCGGGCGGGACGATCGTCGAGCCGACGTCGGGCAACACCGGCGTGGGGTTGGCGATCGTTGCGCAGCAGCGGGGCTACCGGTGTGTGTTCGTCTGCCCGGACAAGGTCTCGCAGGACAAGGTCAACGTGATGCGCGCGTATGGCGCTGAGGTCGTCGTATGTCCGACAGCTGTGCCGCCCGAGCACCCGGACTCCTACTACAGCGTGTCTGATCGGCTTGCCGCCGAGCGGCCCGGCGGATGGAAGCCGAACCAGTATGCGAACGAGAACAACCCGCTGTCGCACTACGAGACGACGGGACCGGAGGTGTGGCGGCAGACCGACGGAACGGTGACGCATTTCGTCGCCGGCATCGGGACCGGCGGCACGATCAGCGGTGTCGGCCGGTATCTCAAGGAGGTCTCCGGCGGGCGGGTGCGCATCGTCGGCGCCGACCCGGAGGGATCGGTGTATTCGGGCGGAACCGGGCGGCCGTATCTCGTCGAAGGCGTCGGTGAGGACTTCTGGCCCACGACCTATGACAAGAGCGTCACCGACGAGATCGTCGCGGTCTCGGACGCGGATTCCTTCGAGATGACGCGTCGGTTGGCCCGCGAGGAAGGGTTGTTGGTCGGCGGGTCCTGCGGCATGGCTGCGGTGGCGGCGGTGCGGGTTGCGGCGGCGGCGGCGCCGGGTGACCTCGTGGTGGTGCTGCTTCCGGACGGCGGGCGGGGCTATCTCTCGAAGATCTTCAACGACGACTGGATGGCGGACTACGGGTTCCTGGCGACGGGTGGGCCGAGCGAGACGGTCGGGCAGGTCTTGTCCCGCAAGGGTGCGCAGATGCCGTCGTTCGTGCACGTGCATCCGAGTGAGACGGTGCGTGAGGCGATCGACATCTTGCGCGAGTACGGCGTCTCCCAGATGCCCGTCGTCAAGGAGGAGCCGCCGGTGATGGCGGCTGAGGTGGTGGGGTCGGTGATGGAGCGCGAGCTGTTGGACGCGCTCTTCGCGGGTCGCGCGCGGCTCGCGGATCCGCTGGAGCGGCACATGTCTGCGCCGCTGCCGATGGTGGGTGCGGGCGAGCCGGTTGCGGCGGCGGTCTCGGCGCTCGAGCACGCCGATGCTGCGGTTGTGCTGGACGACGGCAAGCCGCGCGGAATCGTCACGCGTCAAGATTTGCTGGGCTTCCTCGCGTCACCCTGAGCCGGGTGCGAGGCATTGCCGAACCAGGTCAGCCAGGCGGTCGCCGAGCCCCACCCTGTCCCCCCGGGGACTAGACGGATATTGCCTGAGTCAGACACCCAGCGTCTGAGTCAGGCGAAATCTGTCTAGGTCGCTTGGAG
Organism: Frankiales bacterium; assembly: GCA_019246495.1. Taxonomy (GTDB): domain Bacteria; phylum Actinomycetota; class Actinomycetes; order JAFAQI01; family JAFAQI01; genus JAFAQI01. The sequence goes on from JAFAQI010000529.1 coordinate 6,296, forward strand.
GGGTGTGCGGCGCCCGGAGGTGGTTTGACCTGGGCGAACGTGGGTTGTTCACAGCTCGACCAAGCGGCTCGGGTTGTCCACGCTGCACGCTCGCCGACGGCCACGCGGCTCACCGGCGACGCACAGTCGCCGCATGTGGTTCGACGACATGGACCTGGGCGGTCGCGGCATCGTTCAACCGGCCAAGGGGCCGCTCGGACGCGCGCTCCGACAAGTGCGACTCGACCTCTATCTGTCGCAAGAATCCGTCGCGAGGATCATCGGCACAACGCAACGAACCATCTCTCGCCTCGAGCTTGGGCAACCCAACTGGCCGCTGTTCGTCCGCGCCGTCGAAGCGCTCGGCGCGCGACCCGTCATCACGCTCGAGGCCACGCTGTCACCGCGCGACATCAGGGAACGCCTCGCCGCCGGCCTGGACATCCCCTTCGACCCGGATGCGGTCGACGACGACTGGTGGTAAACGGCTGTCCGGGGCAGCGCGTCGTACCGTTGAGCCGTGAGCGACCCGACCAATCCCAAGAACCGCGACGACCAATCGCTCGCATTCGAGACGCTCGCGATTCACGGCGGTCAATCAGCCGACGCCGCCACCGGCGCGGTCGTGCCGCCGATCTACCAGGTCTCCACCTACAAGCAGGACGGCGTCGGGGGACTGCGCGGCGGATACGAATACAGCCGCAGCGCCAACCCGACGCGCACCGCACTGGAAGCCGCGTTCGCCGCGCTCGAGAACGGCGTCGCCGGGTTCGCGTTCGCCAGTGGTCTCGCCGCCGAAGACACCCTTCTCCGCGCGCTGTGCAAGCCGGGCGACCACGTCGTCATTCCGGGAGACGCGTACGGCGGCACCTATCGACTGTTCGCCAAGGTGCTCGAACGCTGGGGTCTCGACTACACCCCGGTTGCGCAGCAGGATCTCGACGAGGTGCGCGCCGCCGTCCGGGACAACACCCGAATCGTCTGGTGCGAGACACCCACAAACCCGCTGCTCAACGTCGCCGACATCACCGCCCTCGCCACCGTCGCCCGCGACGCCGACGCCAAGCTCGTCGTCGACAACACGTTCGCGACGCCCGCCCTGCAGCGCCCGCTCGACCTCGGAGCCGACATCGTCGTGCACTCGACGACGAAATACCTCGGCGGCCACAGCGACGTCATCGGCGGCGCACTCGTCACCAACGACGCGACACTCGCCGACGAACTCGCCTTCCACCAGAACGCCATGGGCGCGGTCGCCGGCCCGTTCGACGCGTGGCTCGTGCTGCGCGGCATCAAGACCCTCGCCGTCCGCATGGACCGGCACTGTGACAACGCCGAGCGCATCGTCCGAATGCTCCGCGAGCACGACGCGGTCACCGAGGTCCGCTACCCCGACGACGACGAGGTCGCACGCAAGCAGATGACGCGATACGGCGGCATGGTCGCGTTCCGCGTCGCCGGCGGCGAGCAGCAGGCGCTCGACGTCTGCGCCCGCACCCGCCTGTTCACCCTCGCCGAGTCACTCGGTGGCGTCGAGTCGCTCATCGAGCACCCCGGGCGCATGACCCATGCCAGCGCTGCGGGCTCCCCGCTGGAGGTCGCCGGCGACCTCGTCCGGCTCTCGGTCGGCATCGAGAACGCCGAGGACCTGCTCGCCGACCTGCGAGCTGCCCTCGCCTGACGGCTCGCCGGCCGACGCCGCCGCGCGCTCCCGCTCCTCCGCCAGCGACTTCGTCTCCGGCATCGCAACCCCGGCCACGACCGCCGCCCCCAGGATCGCTGCCGTCAGCCCGAACGCGTCGCCGTACGACGACTCCGCCAGTGCACCCGCCGCCACCGGCCCGAC
>JAFAQI010000466.1 GCA_019246495.1 Frankiales bacterium
AGGCGCTGCGGCAGATCGAACGCGAGCTGCAGCGGCAGGGCTACCTGCAGCGCTCGGGCGGTCAGCTCGAGCTCACCCCGCGCGGGCTGCGCCGGCTCGGCGAGACTGCACTGCGCCGGGTGTTCGCCAAGCTGCACGCGACCGGTCGCGGCGACCACGACATGCACGACGCCGGCGCGGCGGGCGACCCGACCGGCGCGAGCCGACCGTGGGTGTTCGGTGACGAGCAACCGATCGACGTCGTACGGACTGTGCGCAACTCGATCCTGCGTCAGGCCGGGCAAGGGCTGCGTCCTGGAGACCGGGCGGTGCGGTTGCATGTCGACGACTTCGAAGTCGTCGAGACCGAACGCCGGACTGGTGCCGCGGTTGCCTTGCTCGTCGACCTCTCCTACTCGATGGCGTTGCGCGGCACCTGGTCGGCAGCGAAGTCGACCGCGCTGGCTCTGCACACGCTCGTGACGACGAAATATCCGCAGGACGCCATCGAGGTGATCGGCTTCTCGAAGCATGCGCGGGTGCTTCAGCCGACGGAGCTGCCGAGCCTGTCCTGGGACATGGTGCAGGGCACGAATCTCCAGCACGCGTTGATGCTCGCCGGCCGGCATCTCGGCAAGCACCCGGACGCCGAGCCCGTCGTACTGGTCGTGACCGACGGCGAGCCGACCGCGCACCTGCTGCCCGACGGCAGCGCGTTCTTCGACTGGCCGACCCATCCGGAGACCGCGGCGGTGACGATGGCGGAGGTCGAGCGGATCACCCGCCGCGGCGCGACGATCAACGTCTTCATGCTCGACGACGAGCCCGGGTTGGTGCGCTTCGTCGAGTCGATCGCCCAGCGCAACGGCGGCCGGGTCTTCGCGCCCGATCCGGACAGCCTCGGCGAGTACGTCGTCAGCGACTACCTGCGCGCCCGCCGCGGCCGCTCCGCCCACGCCTCCTGACCCCCGCCCTCGTGTTGAGTGCGACGTTTGCGAGGTTTCCGGCCACCCGGATTGACGTCTTTCGTCGCACTCAACCTGAGGGGCAGGAGTTGGCGGGTCGGCGTCGAATTCCGGAACGGTTCGACCGACTGAAAGGCGACAGCCGTGGCCGCCACGCCGTACGACTTCTCCAACTCCTACGACGCGCCCAAGCGGCGCTTCTCGCTGGCCCGGCTCCGGGCTGCCTCGATCGGCGGCGGCTTCGGCCTGCTCGTCGTGGCGCTCGGCCTCCTGGCGATCGGCCTCGGCTGGAACGGCATGGCCGGCGGCGGCGGCCAGGTCAACGGCACGAGCGACCTGCGGGCTCAGCTCCCGTGGCTCGTCTCCGGCGGCATCCTCGGCCTCGCGCTCGTCGTCTTCGGCGCCGCGATGCTGATCGTGCACAACGCCCGCACCGACCGCGCTCGCCTCGAAGCCAAGCTGGACGAGGTCGTCGCGTCGATGGGCCGTACGGCGGCGCCGTCGTTCACCGGCAGCTCACTCGCGACGGCGCCGATCGCCGCAGGCAGCGCGACCGACGTCGTCGTCGCCGGCCCGTCCGCCTTCCACCGCACCGACTGCCGACTGGTTCAGGGTCGCGACGACGCCGACCTGATCACCACCAACGACGCGAAGTCGCGCAGCCTAAAGCCCTGCCGCGTCTGCAAGCCCTGACTCGGGGCGTCAGCCCAAGTACGCCGCGCGAAGGTCGCCTGTCTTGGCGAGCGCCTCACCGCGACCGTCGAACGTGATCGTGCCCTTCTGCATCACCAGCGCCTGGTCGGCGTAGGGCAGCACTCCGACGTTCTGCTCGACGATGACGACCGTCGTGCCGTCGTCGTTGATCTGATCGACGACCTGGAACACCGTCTGCGTCAACTTCGGGGACAGGCCCAGCGACGCCTCGTCGATCAGCAGCAGCCGCGGCTTGCTCATCAGCGCGCGCCCGATCGCGAGCATCTGTTGCTCGCCGCCCGAGAGCGTCCCGGCCATCTGGGCGCTGCGCTCCTCCAGCCGGGGGAAGTAGCCGAACACCCGCTCCAGCTGCTCCGCCTGCACAGACCGGTTGGTCCACGCACCGAGCTCGAGGTTGGTCCGGACCGACAGCTGCGGAAACACCCGCCGCCCCTCCGGGCAGAGCGAGACCCCGCGCTTGACGATCTCGGACGCGGGCAGGCCGCTGATCACCTCGCCGTCGAACGTGACCTTGCCGCCCCACGTCTTCAGCAATCCCGCGATCGTGTTGACGGTCGTCGACTTGCCCGCCCCGTTGAGGCCGAACATCACCGCGGTCTCGCCCTCGGCGACCGAGAACGTGACTCCCTGCAACACCGGGACGCTGCCATAGCCGGCGCGCAGGTCCTCGACTTCCAGCAGCTGGGTCATGTCGGCCTCCCCGCCCGCCGCCCACCAGCGGTGCCGGCTTCGCCGGCGCTCATCCCGCCACCGCCTCGGTGCCGAGGTAGGCCGCAACGACCTCCGGATGGTTGCGTACATGCTCGGCGTCGCCTTCGGCGAGGAGCTTGCCGAAGTTGAGGACGTAGACGTAGTCGCACACCGCCGTCACGAGCGGCACGTGGTGCTCGATCAGCAGCATCGTCACGCCGAGCTCGCGGCGCAGCGCGAGCAGCCGATCCCCGAGCTCGTCCGACTCTTCGGGGCCCATTCCGCTTGACGGCTCGTCCAGCAGCAGCAGTTCGGGATCGGTCGCGAGCGCGCAGCCGAGCTCGAGCAGCTTCAACGTGCCGTAGGGCAGGCCGCCGATCCGCCGATCCCGGATGTCGGAGAGACCGAGGAGGTCGAGGATCGCCTCGGCGTGCGCGACGAGGTCCTTCTCGCGGGTGCGCGCGACCCCGGAGCCGACGATGCCGTGCAGTGCGGCGTAGCCCGCCTTTGTGTGCTGCGCCGTCAGCAGGTTCTCGAGTGCCGTCTCGGACTTCACCATGCCGACGTTCTGGAACGTACGCCCGATGCCCATCGCCGCCTTGCGATGCGGAGGCACCCTCGTGACGTCCCGGCCGTGGTACAGCACGTGGCCGCGGGTCGGCTTGTAGAAGCCGGTGATGCAGTTGAACGCCGTCGTCTTGCCGGCGCCGTTCGGCCCCATCAGCCCGACGATCTCCCACTCGTCGACCTTGAGCGACAGCCCGTCGATCGCCGTCAGGCCACCGAACCTGATCGTGAGGTCGCGGATCTCAAGCACGGACGCCGCCCCCTTCCATCGCCGTGGTGTCGCCGCCGTCCGGGTCGTGGAGGGAGAACGGATGTCCAGCGAACCACCGGCTGAACGGCCGCAGGACCTGGCCCAGACCGCCGGGGTTGAGGATCACGGTCTGCAGCAGCAGGACCGCGCCGATCACGTTGGAGACATAGAACTTGTTGTTGCCGTAATAGGTGCCCCAGTGCATGGCGTTGGCAAGCGACTGGAGTAGCGGGCTGATCGGGCTGGTCAACGCGAAGAAGATCGCTGCCAGGACCACACCGCCGCGGCTACCGAGACCACCGACGACAGCGATGACAACGAAGGTGAGCGCAAGGTTGAAGCCTGCGACGTCCGTGAAGTTCTTGTCGGAGAACTCCTGGGACCAGAACGCCGCTACGCCACCGGCCAGGCCGGCCATCGCGCCGGAGATCGTGAAGCCGATCAGCTTGTAGCGCAGGACGCTCACGCCGTAGGCCTGGGCGACCAGTTCGTTCTCGCGAAGCGCGATGAGCCCACGGCCGACCTTGCTACCGCGTACCCGCTGGTCGATGTAGAGGCAGCCGGCGGCGAGCAGCAATGCGAAGAGGAAGTAGCGGTAGTCCGACGCGAGGGAGTTGGGCCGGTAGGCCGAGACGCCCGCGTCACTTCCGTTGAGGGAGGGCAGCGTGAAGATCGCATCGGCGAAGACGCTGCCGAAGACGAGCGTCACGAGCGCGAGGTAGAGCCCGCGGATGCGCAACGCCACCGCGCCGAGCAGCAGTGCGGCCACACCCGACGCGGCCGACGCGCAGACCATGCCGACGCCGAACATGAACGGGTCGGCAGGCACGATGCCGGTCTTGACGACGTTGGCAGCCGTCAGCGCACCGAGACCGACGAATGCCTGATGTCCCAACGAGATCTGGCCGGTGTAGCCGGTGAGCACGTTCATCGACAGGCCGACCATGATGAAGATGGCGGCGTACGTCGCGACGTGTCCGTAGGTGTCATTCGTGCTCGGTAGCCACAAGACCAGGGCCAGCAACGGCAGGGCAGCCAGCGCGCGCGTCGCCACCGTGCGCGACGCGAGGCGGCGGCGTCCGGGCAACGCCGAGCTGACCGAGGCGTCTGCGGTCATCAGGACTCCTGGCCGAGCAGGCCGCGCGGCCGGACCAGCAGCACCAGGATGAGTACGACGAAGACGGCCAGCTCGGCTTGCCCGTTGGCAACCGATCGCAGCCCGGGCACGAAAGCCGCGTCGGCGTTTGCGAACGCCTCGATCAGCCCGAGACCCATGCCGCCGACGAACGCGCCGGGAAGGCTTGTCATGCCGCCGAGCACGGCTGCGGCGAACGCGACGATGAGAGTCGACCCAGTGAACGCGCCGGGCGTCAGCGTGCCCTGCGGCGGGACGGCGAGAAGGATGCCGGCCACACCGCCCAGCAGGCCGGCGATCCCCCACGAGATCGCCGAGATGCGTTCGACCGAGATGCCGACGACGCGCGCCGCGGTCGAGTCCTGGCTGACCGCGAGGATCGCCGTCCCGGTCCGGGTGTAGCGGAAGAAGACGTAGGCGGCGATCGCCAGCACGACAAGCATGACGATCTTTGCGACGTCCTGGTCGGCGATCGGGATCTGGTCGACCTTCGCGACGTAGGGCCGCACGCCCAGCACCGTGCCGATGTCAGGCAGCTGCTCAGTCTTGGGATAGGGCAGCAGGCCCTCCACGCCGATGAGCAGCAGCGCGACGCCGACGGTGCCGACAACCAGGATGACCTTGGCCCGGTTGAACATCGGCCGGATCACCAGCCGCTCGGTAATCAGCGCGACGAGCACACCGGCGACCACCCCAAGCAGGGCAGCGACGAAGAACGGCAGGTTGGGAAGCACGCCGGTGCCCGAGTCGAACACGTAGGTGACGATCGCCGCGATCATCGCGAACTCACCTTGGGCGAAGTTGAAGATGCCGTTGCTCTTGTAGAGCAGCACCAACCCCAGACCCAGCAGGCCGTACGCCGCGCCGTTGGCGATGCCGTCGAACAGCGGCGTCAGCAGGTTGAGCTGGACGCTGAACGGAGTTCCGCCCGCGAGAACCAGTTCGTGCATGTCAGTAGAGCGAGAGGTAGTGGCTGCCGACGGTGTCCCAGGTACCGGCCTGGTTCTGGTTGGGCTCGGTGCGCCCGCAGTCCATCCGCTGCACCCATGCGCCGGTGCCGCCGAAGTGCCCGCCGTGGTGCACGTAGTCCAACGGGGCGTACGCGTTGCTGGGCACAATTGCGTGCTCGGTGCTCGCGATGAAGTTCTGCCGGGTGAGGTTGGAGTCCGCGTCCTTCAGCAGTGTGTAGATCGACTGCGAGAGCCCCCAGAGGGACCACTCGATGTCGTCGTACTTCCCGCCGTACGCCTTCTTGAAGTCCTGCGTCGCGTGGTCGAGGCCCGGGCCCGGCGCGAGGAACCACGCGTGCTTGTCCATCTGCGGAGCGGAGCTGCAGACCAGCTGGGCGACGGTCACCTCGGTGTAGGTGACGCCGGGGCCGACCCAGTTGGCGGTGGTGCCGACGTGCGCGTTGTAGTAGCCGCGGGCGGTGAACAGGAAGTAGCCCGGAGCCGCATCGAAGAAGATCGTCTTGAAGCCGTCGAGAGCAAGCTGCTGACCGAACTGCGTCGCAGCCGCCTGGTAGTTGCCCTGCTGGCTGCGCTCGAAGTGCTTGTAGGGAATGTGCGCGGCGTTGAGGGCCGCCATCATGCCGTTGCGGGCACCGGCGAAGTTGGGCGAGTTCGCGGTGACGACCGCCCACACCGCCTTCTTCCCCGGGATGTTGTCGGAGGGCTGGTTCGACGGCGCCGGGTTCGCGATGTGCTGCTGCTGCGCGTTGCGCAGGACGAGTTCGCCCTGCTGGGCGTAGGTGAGCGAGACCGCGAAGTAGTTGTTGAGCCCGGTCAGCCCGTTGTCGGTCACACCCGCCGACAGGTAGGGAACGCCGAGCCGCTGGATGTCCGGGTCGGTCGCGCACGCCTGGATCTGGTCCGTGCCGCCGCCGCCGAGCACGAGGAAGTCGCGCTTCGCCATGGCGCTACACACGCTTCGGGCGCCGTCCGGCTTGTAGGTGTCGTCCTGGAACTCGACGTTGACCTTGCGTCCGCAGATCGTGTGGCCCGGCTGCTGCCAGAATGTGCCGGCGCCCTTCTGGAACGAGCTGTTCGGGAACGGCGTGCCGGTGCCGGTCAGCGGTGCGTGCAGGCCGATGTTGATGGTCGAGGCCGTGACGCCGGTCGTGGTGCCGCCGGACGGTACGCCGCACGGGCCACCGCCGGTGGGCGTGCCGCCGCCGTTGTTGTTCGAACCGCCGCCCGAACCCGTGTTGCCGCCGGTGTTGCCGCTGCCGGTCGAGCCCGTGCTGCCCCCAGTGGTCGTCGTGCCGGTGCCGGTCGAGCCAGTGCCCGTCGGGCCGCCGGCGACGACGCCCGAGCCGGTGCTGCCGCCGGTCGTCGTCCCGCCCGTGACCGGAGCCCCGCCGGCGCCGGTGGCGCCTGTCCCGGCCCCGCCGGGCGCGGCCGCCGCGGGAGCGTTTGCCGCCGAGGATTTGAGCGAGTCGGTCGCCTGCTGCTTCAGGCCGCATGCCGAGGTCAGCAGGGCCAGGACAGCGAGGCCGGTGAACAGCCGGCTGCCGGTGCGAGCGGACGTCATGAGGGGTCTCCGTTGCAGAGGGGGCGGGACGGTCAGGCTTGGCGAGGCGCGAGCGTGGGAGTGCCGTCGGCCGCAGTGCGGGCCTTGCTGCGCTCCCGCTCGCGGAGCACCTGGCCGAGCTTCGTGGTCGCTGCGGTCGGCACGGGCACCTGGTGGTCCGCGAGGACGGCGGCGGCGCAGACGATCAGCAGCGCGAGCGCGGCACCCGCGATCCAGAACCCGCGACCCGGGGAGCTGGGGGCGGGACGCGGGTGCGCGACAGCGGCGACGGTCGTCGGAGTGGCGGACGTCGTGCCCGCGATCACCGGAGGCTGCGTCGTGCCGGCCGGCGGCGTCGTGGTCGTCGTCGTACCGGAGGAGGGCAGCGAGCCGGGGTCGAAGCTCGGCGGCGGGGTCGTGCTGCCGCCGCCGGTGCCGGTCGAACCGCTCCCGCTGGAGCCGGCTCCACCGGAACCGTGCTGGTCGTGGCCGCCCGTCGACGACCCGCCGCCGGTGCTGACGATCGGTGTCGAGTAGGTCATCAACGCGGTGATCGCCTTGGCGCCCTTGAACACCGCCTGGAACGGCGCTGAGGTGTTCGCGGGGTCGTTGACGAACGCCACACCGAGGTTGGCCTGGCTGCCCCACTGCTGGGCGATCGAGGAGATCGTGAATGTCCAGGCGTTGCCCTTGATGCTGGGCGTGGCCTTGTCGCTGCAGTCGACGGTCGGCTCGTTGGTGTAGTCGTTGCCTTCGCCGGCGGCCCAAAGCCGGGTCGGCAGGCAGGCGACGACTGGCGGGTTGGGCGCGCCGACGTTGGCCGCGCCGGAGCTGTTGTCGAGGGTGAGCGTGACGCTGAAGCTCTCGATGGTCGCGCCTGGCTTGAGCGCGCCGAGGTTGAACGCGACGACGCTCATCTTGCTGGAGCTGTCGTCGTTGGAGCTGTGGGCGACGGCGAGGTCGCCCTTGGGTACGCCGCTGGGCTCAGGCGGGGTGACCGGCGGGATGACCGGAGAGTTGGCCTGCTCAGCGGCGGTCTGCCAGAACCAGGCGGTCTGGAGGATGCCGGGTTTCGTGACGTTTGCCGCTGCGTGAGCGGTTGCCTTGTGGTCGGTCGCGGCGACCGCCGTGCCGGCCGTGGCAAGCGCCACGCCGGGAGTAACCAGGGCGAGCAGCGTCAGCAGTCGCGCCAGCCTGCGCACCACACGACCTCCACTGTCAGCAGCGTTCCCGGGCCCCGGCGGGGGTGGCCGGCCGGGACGCGGCTCATCGGCGGACAGTTCGACGTCGCGGCCGCGAGTCCTGCCCTGCGCCTCGAGTCGTGCCTGTCCGCCGATGCCATGATCGCCTGGTGCCCCGGTCCCCGGTCGCGGACCTCCCGCGCGAGGTCGGCGTACTCGTCGTCGTGGCGTTCTTCGTGGCGTTGGGGTTCGGGCTCGTGGCGCCGGCGCTGCCGCTGTTCGCCCGGCAGTTCGGGGTGGGCAAGGCGGCCGCGGCGGCGGTGATCAGCACGTTCGCCTTCCTGCGGATCGCGTTCGCGTTTCCGGCGGGGCGGCTGATCGACCGGCTGGGTGAGCGGCTGGTCCTGGCGACCGGCATTGGGATCGTCGCGGTCTCGAGCGCGCTCGCCGGGCTGGCGCAGTCCTATTGGCAGCTCGTGGCCCTGCGTGGTGCCGGCGGGGTCGGGTCGGCGATGTTCTCGATCTCGGCGATGTCCGTATTGGTGCGCCTGGTGTCGCCGTTGCAACGCGGGCGGGCGGTCGGGCTGTGGTCCGGCGGTTTCCTGCTCGGCGGGATCGCCGGACCGGGACTCGGCGGTGTGGTGACGAGCGTGTCGATCCGGCTGCCGTTCTTCCTCTACGCGGGGACGCTGGCGGTGGCGGGCGCGGTTGCCTTGGTGGCGCTGCGCTCGACGCCGCTCGCCGACAAGGGCAGCGCGGCGCTGGAGACGCGGACGACGCTGCCGGCTGCGTTGCGGATGCCGGCGTTTCGCGCGGCGTTGATGGCGAACTTCGCCGACGCGTGGGCGTCGATGGGGGTGCGGGCGGCGCTGATCCCGCTGTTCGTGGCGGACGTCTTGCATCGCAGCGTCGTCTGGACGGGCGTCGGCTTCTGGTGCGTGGCCGGGGTCAACGGGCTGGTGCTGTTGCCGGCGGGCCGGTATGCGGACCGGGTCGGTCGGCGGCCGGTGCTCATCGCCGGTTGCACGTTGTCGGGCGTTGCGTTCGTGGTGCTCGCGTTGTGGTCGTCGCTCGGCGGCTTCCTGGTCGCGATGGGCGTGCTCGGTCTTGGGTCTGGCCTGCTCGACGTGGCGCCGGCCGCTGTGATCGGGGACGTCGTCGAAGGGCGTGGCGGCCCAGTTTTTGCGGCGTACTCGATGTCGTCGGATGTGGCGAACGTCGTCGGGCCGGTGGCGGCGGGTGCACTGGCGGAGTCGTCGTACGGCGACGCGTTCGGGCTGACGGCGGCGATTCTCGGGGCGGCGGTCGTGGCCGGGGTGGCGATGCCGGAGACGAAGTCGCTGGCGGAGGAGCGGGAGCGCGCGGCGGCGTCGGCCGGCGAGCCGTCAGGCGAGGGCAGCTCGCAGGTCGGCGAGCAGGTCCTCGGCGTTCTCGATGCCGACCGAGAGCCGGACCAGGTCGCCGGGGACCTCCAGCGGGGAGCCC
>JAFAQI010000579.1 GCA_019246495.1 Frankiales bacterium
CGGAGATAGAGCAGCCGCGAGCCACTGCCGACCTCGCCGGAGAGCAGCAGGCTCGCGTCGCGGAACTTCACCGCATAGACCAGCTGGCGGAACCACGAGCCGATCGGCACGCCGCCCTTGCCGGCATAGGTCGTGCGCGTCTGCGAGCCGGTGCCGGAGACTGCCGGCAGGTCGAGCTCGCGGCGCGCGCCCGAGCCGCCGACGATCGAGTACGTCGGTGACATCTGGCCGAAGTAGATGCGCGGCTGGAACGACCCGAGGGCGCCCGACGGCGGCAACCCCGACTCGACGAACGCCGGCTCACCCTGCGCGTCGACCGAGTCGACAGGAGCAGCAACGATGCCGAACCCGTGCGTGTAGACGAGGTGCTGGTTGGACCAGCTGCGCTGCGCCGAGGGAAGCGATCCGATCGTGAGCTCGCGCGCGGCGATCACGAGGTCCCGCTGCTTGCCGGCGACCGTGTAGTGGTCCACGTCCAGTGTCGACTTGAACCCGTAGATCGACCGCTCCTGCTGGAGCTGCGTGAACGTTGGAGACACCTGGTTGGGGTCGAGCACGCGCGCCTGGAGAGTCGCCGCCACGTCCGAGCGGAGCTGCGAGTTCGTCACGGTCGAGCCATTGAGGAGGCTTGTCGCCGGCAGCGCACCGTTGAGGTCGAAAGCCGTCCGCGTGGCGGTGATGCTGCGCGCGATCGACACCCGCTCGGCGGACTGCGCGTTGGGCTTGGCGACGAACCGCTGCACCAGTGCGGGCACGATTCCGCCGGCAACAACGCCCGCGACGAGCAGCCCGCCGCCGACGAACACGAGGATGCGACCGCGCCGCCACAGCACGTTGGCGAAGAGCGCGACCGCGGCCAGCAGCGCGAGCACAAGCAGGACGATCTTCGCCGGCGCCAGCGTCGTGCGGTCGGTGTAGGACAGGCCCGTCACGATGCCGTGGTTGGACACGGTCAGCGCGAGCCGGTCGAGCCAGTACGCCGCAGCCTTGAAGACGAACAACAGGCCGACGAGCACCGAGAGCATCGCCAACAACGGTTTTGGCAAGCCGCGCGGCGGGCGCAGCCGGATGACGCCGCACACGAACGCCACCACGAGCGCCGTGACGATCGCGATCTCGACGATCGACAGCGCGGTGCTGACGGCGTACCGGTGCAAGGGATACACGAACACGTAGTAAGAGATGTCGCGGTGGAACTGCGGGTCGCGCAGGTGGAAGCTCGTCGCGTTGCGCCACTGGAGCCACAGCTGCCACCGGCTCGCGGCGGCGAGCCCGGTGACGAGGAACGTCACCGCCGTCGCGATGCCGAGCAGCACATGCCGGCGCCGGTGCCAGTAGCGCCGATAGCGCAGCGACCACTTGCCGCGCGCCGGACGCATCGCCGGAATGCAGCAGCGGTACGCCGCCAGCCCCGAGCCGAGCAGCGCACCCGCCGACAAGCCACCCACGACGAGGAACAGCACGATCTGGGTCCGCAGCCGGCGGACGAACACTGCGTGCTCACCGACGGACGAGAACCATGCCGACGACGTGTAGAGGTTGACGAAGATCTGCACCGCCGCGACAACTGCGATCAGGATCGCTGCCGCAACCAGCACGGGGCGGACCCACCGGAGCAATACGCCGTAGGGGAACCGCACCGGCTGCGCGCTGGACACCCGAGGCAGGCTACTAGTCGGGCTGCAGCCGACCGGCGAGGTCGCGCACCGCAGCGACCGCGTCGCCGCGCGTCGGCAACAGGAAGACGCAACGCTCGATGCCGAGCTCGGCGTAGTGGTCCACGACAGAACGGTCCGGCCGGACGATATACATGGTGACCGGCGGCGTGGGCTTGCCCGCCTCGGCTGCGACGTCGGCGAGCACCGCGAGCCGCTCGGTCAGCTTCACCCGTGACGGCATCGGCATCCAGCCGCCGTCGTAGTCGACCGCGTGCCGCATCGCAAGCCGGCCGCCGCCACCGACGAGCACCGGCAGGTTTGCCTGCACGGGCTTGGGCCACTGCCATGACGGCTCGAGCCGCGCGTGCTTTCCGTCGAACGACGCGACGTCCTGCCGCCACAGCGATTGCATCAGCTTGACCCGGTCGTGCAGGACGTCCCACCGGTCGGCGAACTCGACGCCGTGATGCGCGAGCTCTTCGACGTTCCAGCCGGCACCGACGCCGAGGAGGACGCGGCCGCCCGACAACACGTCGAGTGTCGCGACTTCCTTCGCGGTGACGATCGGGTCGCGCTCGACGACGAGGCAGACGCCGGTGCCGAGCCGCAGCCGCTCGGTGACCGCTGCAGCCGCGGTCAGTGCGAGGAACGGGTCGAGAGTCCGCGAGTACTCATCCGGCAGGTCGCCACCCATCGGGTAGGGCGTCGCGCGCGACGTCGGGATGTGCGTGTGCTCGGCGACGAACAGCGACTCGAAGCCGTTCTCCTCGGCGGCGCGCGCGACGTCGCGGACGTCGCTGGTCAGATCGGTCGCGAACAGCGCGAGCCCGAGCTTCATCCCCTGCGCCTACGTCGACGATTCAGTCGAACGTGATGACTTGGCGGACGACCTCGCCGGCGGCCATCGAGGCGAACGCGTCGTTCACGTCGTCGAGGCCGAGGCGGCGGGTGATCATTCCTTCGAGGTCGAGCCGGCCGCCCCGCCAAAGATCGAGCAGCCGTGGGAAGTCGCGGCGGATGTTGTCCGAGCCGTAATAGGTGCCACGAAGGTTCTTCTCGTTGTAGAAGAGGTCGAACGCCGAGAACGAGACCATGTCCTCGGCCCGCCCGACGCCGACGACAACGGTCGTGCCACCGCGGCGGGTGGCGTCGTACGCCGCCTTGATCGTCTCGCTGCGTCCGACGACCTCGAAGCCGAAGTCGAACCCCGCGCCGCCGGTGAGTTCCTGCTTCACACCCGCGAGGTCTTCCGGCTTGACCGCGTGCGTCGCGCCGAACTGCTTCGCCCACTCGAGCTTGCGGTCGACCATGTCGACGGCGACGATCGTCGCGGCACCGGCAATGCGTGCGCCCTGGATGACCGAGACGCCAACGCCGCCACAACCGAACACGACCACCGACGAGCCAGGCTCGACCCGGGCCGCGTTGATCGCCGCGCCGACTCCGGTCATCACGCCGCAGCCCAACAGTGACGCGACGTCGTAGGGAACGTCCTTGTCGATGCGGACCGCGCCCTGCTCGAGCAGGATCAGCTCCTCCGCGAACGTCCCCGCGCCGGCCATGCCGAACATCGGGTTGCCCCCGAGCTGGAAGTGCGCGTCGCTGAACGCGTTGATCATGTACGCCATGCACAGCTGCGGCTGACCGTTGACGCAGTCGTGACACGCACCGCACTGCGGTGACCAACAGACGACGACGTGGTCGCCCTCCGCCAGCGACGTCACGCCGGGGCCGACCTCGATCACCTCGCCGGCGCCTTCGTGACCGAGCACGGCGGGTACCGCGACCGGGATCGTGCCGTTCATCGCGGAGAGGTCGGAGTGACAGACGCCGGTCGCCTTGATGCGGATGCGCACCTTGCCCGCGCCGACGGGCGTCGTCGTGATGTCGTCGCGAACCTCGAGACGCTCGTCGCCCACGTTGTGAAGGACGGCTGCCTTCATGCGTCGTCCTCCTGCTTGAGGGCCAGCGCCCGCTTCGGGCACGCGTCGACGGCCTCGCGGACCTTGCCGAGGATGTCGTCAGGCGGGTACTCCTGATGGACGGTCAGGTTGTCCTCGTCGTCGACCTCGAACACGTCCGGCAGGATCCCGACACAGACGGCGTTCGCCTCGCACTCGTCGTAGTCGACGACGATCTTCATCCGGCTCACCGCGAAAGTAGAACACGTTCCAGCGGGCCCGCTCAAGGGCGGGGCCGGGATTTCTGACGCGGCGTCAGATTCGTCGTAGGTTGGCCGGCGTGGGTCGTGCACCGCGCGCAAAGGGTCTCCGCATGGAACCTGCTGAAGCCGAGGCCGACTGGATGCTCCGGTTGTCGGTCGATGACGGCATCGGGACCCTGACGCT
>JAFAQI010000080.1 GCA_019246495.1 Frankiales bacterium
TCCCCGACTTCACCGTTCACCGTGGATCCCGCACCGACGATCTCGAGCATGAGCCCGACGCAGAAGGCGGCCGGTGAGACGTTCACCCTCACGGTCAACGGCACCAACTTCGCGCTCGACCCCAACGGCGCGCGGCTGCACTTCTCCGACTCGAGCATCACGGCCGCCAACTACGTGATCACCGCGACGCAGATCAAGGCGGACGTGACAGTGCCGGCAGCCGTTGCGGCGTCGAACCCGGCCACCGTTCAGGTCGACGTCGTCAACCCGGATCACGGACAGGCGACCGCGCCGACGCCGCTCACGCTCAACCCGCCGCCGACGATCAGTTCACTTGACCCGGCGGTAGCGGGGACGAACAAGACGTTCACCCTGCACATCCTCGGCAACCACTTCAACTCCAACGCCACGGTCAGCAGCGCCGACTCGTCCTTCGCGGTCAGCGGCGTCAAATACATCAGCGCCAACGAGATCGACGCGACGGTCGACACCAACGGCACGTCCGTCGGTGCTCACCCCGTCAAGGTCGACAACGGCGACGGTGGCACCGCGCAGCATGTCCTCAACGTCATCAACCCGCCGTCTGCGCCGCAGGGCGTGACAGTGGACAGCGGTGACCACGGCATCCGCGTGCGCTGGTCGGCCCCGGCCAGCAACGGCGGCGACCCGGTCACCTCCTACACCGTCACCGTCACCAAGCACAGCGACGGCTCGGCGGTGGCGAGCTACACCACGCCCAACGCCACGACGTTCCAGCGCGTGTTCTTCCCGCTGACCAACGGCGTGCGCTACGACGCCTCGGTCGTCGCGACCAACCACGCCGGCAATGGCCCGGCGGCGACCGGGAACGGTACGCCGAAGTTCGCGACCAACCTGTCGCTGCACCGCAGCAAACACACGGTTAGCAAGGGCCAGGCCGTCACGTTGTCCGGCCAGCTTCTGCGCTCCGACAAGCACGGGCTGTCCGGCGCGAAGGTAAAGATCTACCGCACGCTCGGTGGTCACACCAAGAGGCTGCGCACGCTCACCACGAGTGCGGGCGGCAAGTGGCACATGACCCTCAAGCCGACCAAGACCGCGACCTACCACGCGGTGTTCGCGGGCGACGGCGCTGACGCCGGGTCGGTGTCCACGTCGGGCAAGGTCAAGGTCCGTCCCTGACGGTTCAGGTCCGAGCCTGAGATCGGCTATGCTGGCGTGGTCACCGGTGCCTTACCGGTGACCACGTCTGCCCCTCGCGGCCAGGCCCGTCGTACGACGAAAGACGGGTACAGCCCCCGGGGCCGGATGCCACCAGGAGAACTTCGCGTGCCGCTGGACAACGCCGTCAAGCAAGAGATCATCCAGGCCTACGCCACCGGCGACGGCGACACCGGCTCTCCCGAGGTCCAGGTCGCGCTGCTGTCCCGGCGCATCGCCGACCTCACCGAGCACATGAAGGCGCATCGCCACGACTTCCACACCCAGCGCGGGCTGCTCCAGCTCGTGGGTCGGCGTCGTCGGCTGCTGCGCTACCTCGAGCAGAAGGACGTCCAGCGTTACCGGTCGCTCATCGAGCGGCTGGGTCTGCGCCGGTAGAACACCGCACGACCCGGCTGCGGCCGGGAGCACCATCCGCCGGCCGACCGGTCGGCGGCAGCAGAAGAGGTCGCCGCGCGGCTCACGGCCCACGCCGGTCCTCGGTAGTGGCGGTCGGTCCCCAAGCGGGGAGCCGAGCGCTTCGATCGAAGACCGGCCGCCAGCGGCGCGCGAGGCCTCCGTATGACAGGAGGCGCCCGCCCATGGGCACCGCTCTCTCGGACAACACCGTCCACTCCGCCGAAGCGACGCTGAAGTGCTCGCTCGGTGAACGCACCATCCGCTTCGAGGCCGGCCGGCTCGCACAGCAGGCCGCCGGCTCCGCCGTCACTTACTTGGGTGACGACACCATGGTCCTCTCGGCGACCACCGCGTCGAAGAACCCGAAGGACAACCTCGACTTCTTCCCGCTGACGGTCGACGTCGAGGAACGGCAGTACGCCGCCGGCAAGATCCCCGGCTCGTTCTTCCG
>JAFAQI010000297.1 GCA_019246495.1 Frankiales bacterium
CATCGTCGCGCCCCGCACACCTCGCGGCGGCCAGGCCACGGTGCGCGTGTTCGGTGTCACGCACACGATCAGCTTCCGATCCAAGTCCAGCCGCTACCGCGAGATCGTCCGGCAGTGGCACACCGCCGCGCAGAACGGCGTCACCGCCGGCAGCGGACCCACCTACTGCATGAAGGTCACCGCAAAGTCAGCCGCGCCGATCTACGTCGACGCCATCGACTACGAGGTGCCCGACATCATCGAGTAGGGCCCGCCGGCTCCACGCGCAGAGCGTCACAAACCTGGCAGACTGCCGCGTGTGCCGAGACTTCGCCCGACACTCGCCCGTGCCACGCGCCGACTTGCCACGCGGTTGAACGACGGCGAGCTGCTCCGCCTCGACTATCCTGCGACCGCGGACAACTCGCCGCGCTACGGGCATGGCAAACCGGACCACCCTCGCCTCACCGCGCTGCTCGCCCGCGGAGATACGTCGTACGCCGCACTGCTCGACGACATCGTCTCGTTCGGCGATGACCTCGCGCGAATCCCCGTCACCGGGCCACCCACAACCTTGCACTGGAACAACGGATACTGCTCCGGCCTCGACGGCGCCGCGCTCTACACACTCATCCGCCGGCACTCCCCCGCGCGCTACGTCGAGGTCGGCTCCGGCTACTCGACGATGTTCGCCGACCGGGCGCGGCGCGACGGCGACCTGCCGACGCACATCACCTCGATCGATCCGCATCCACGCGCTGAGGTCGACGCGATCTGCGACGACGTACGACGGTCACCGTTCGAGCTCGCCGACCTCGCCGTGTTCGACGACCTCCGACCCGGTGACATCGTCTTCATGGACGGCTCGCACCGCAGCTTCATGAACTCCGACGCGGTGGTGTTCTTCCTCGACGTCGTGCCGGAGCTGCCCGACGGCGTCATCGTGGCCGTCGACGACATCCTGCTGCCGGCCGACTACCCGCCCGACTGGGCGGAGCGGCACTACTCGGAGCAATACCTGCTCGCCGCCTACCTGCTCGGCGAGACCCCATGGCTTCAACCACTGCTGCCCAACGCCTACCTCACCCGGCACCCGGAGCTGCACAAGCGACTCGAGCCGCTGTGGTCGCGGCCGGAGCTGCGCGACGTCGCACGCAGCGGCACGACGTTCTGGTTCACGATCCGCCGGTGACCGCGGGCGATACTTCGCGCATGGACGAACGAAGCCGTCGGCGCGTGACAACTCTGCTGTGGGTCGTCGTTGCCCTCGACGTCGCCTACTGGATCGCCTGGTACGCCGACCGGAGCCTCGTGGCGAGCAACACCCGGGCGGCTTACTACGAGTTCGAGAACGCATTTCCGGTCGCGGATGCGTGGCTCGGGTTGTGTGCAGCAGCCGCGGCGATCGCATTGCGGCGACGGTCCAACACGGCGCTGTTGTGGCTGCTGCTCGCCGGAGGCGCCGGCGGCTACCTGCTCGGCATGGACGTCCTCTATGACCTGGAGAACAGCATCTGGTGGTCGTCCGGCGCGGGCGGCGTCATCGAGCTCGCGATCAACCTCGCCACCGCGGCGGTCAGCGGCGTACTCATCCGGTGGACGTGGCTGCACCGCGACACACTCCTGCGACCCGAAAACAGCGAAGTGCTTGACCGATAGCTGAACCGCCTGCACACTTCCACTAACTGATTAGTGGAAGTGAGTAATGATCGAGTTCCATCTCGACCCGACCTCGGGCGTGGCGACGTACCTCCAGCTCGTGCAGCAGGTGCACCAAGCGCTCCGGCTCGGCCTCCTCGAGCCCGGTGACCGCCTGCCGACGGCGCAACAGGTGGTGGCAGCGTTGGCGATCAACCCCAACACCGTGCTGAAGGCCTATCGCGACCTGGAGCGCGAGGGGCTCGTGCGCGCGCGGCCGGGGCTCGGCACGTTCGTCATCGGGACGCTCCCCCGCACCGACCCCACAGCACAGGCGCGGTACCGCCGCTCGCTGGCCACGTGGCTGCGATCGGCTCGGAGCGCCGGGCTCGACGCCGATGAGATCGAGGCCATCTATCGCAGCGCGGTCCGCGACTGCTTCTCGGAGGGTGTGGCATGACGGCTGTGCAGGCGACGGGGCTCGGGAAGCGCTACGGCAGACGTTGGGCGCTCTCCGACTGCACGCTCTCGATCCCGAGCGGCCGCGTCGTCGGGCTCGTCGGGCCGAACGGCGCAGGCAAGACCACACTGCTCCACCTCGCCTCCGGGTTGATCGAGCCGACGAGCGGCCAGATCGACGTGCTCGGTGACCAGCCCGGGTCGGCTCCGGACGCGTTGGCACGCGTCGGATTCCTCGCCCAGGAGAGCCCGGTATACGCGCGACTAACCGTTGCGCAGCACCTGCAGATGGGCAGGTGGCTCAACCCGGCGTGGGACGACGGTTTCGCCGCGCGCCGGCTCGACGAGCTCGACCTCGACCCTCGACGGCGGGCGGGCACGTTGTCCGGCGGCCAGCGTGCGCAGCTCGCGCTGACGCTCGCCGTCGCCAAGCGCCCCGAGCTGCTGCTGCTCGACGAGCCGGTCGCGAGCCTCGATCCCCTCGCCCGCCGGGACTTCCTCTCGACGCTCATGGAGGTCGTCGCCACCCGCGAGGTCAGCATCGTGTTGTCCTCGCACCTCATCGCCGACCTGGAACGTGTGTGTGACTACCTCGTCGTGCTGGTCGCGGGACGGGTGGCGCTGGTCGGCGACGTCGAGGAACTGCTGGCCGCACACTGCCGGCTGAGCGGCCCGCGCCGAGACGCTGCCGACCTGCCGGCCGGCCAGATCGTCATCGAGGCAAGTCACGTCGACCGGCAGAGCACGCTGATCGTGCGCACCGACGGTCCGGTGCTCGACCCGGCCTGGTCGGTGACGCCACTCACTCTCGAAGACCTCGTGCTGGCCTACTTACGCCGGGCGCGTGACGACGGTGCCGAACGCTCCAGCGACGCGTTGGCGGTGTCCCGATGACCCGATTCGCCTGGCTGCAGGCCCGGTCGCAGACGCTGATCGTCGCCGGACTGCTGGCAATCCTCGCCGTGCTCGCGGCGGTCACCGGCGTACAACTGGCGCACCTCTACTCCAGCCTTGTCGCCCCCTGCCGCGCAAGTGGCGCCGACTGCGGTTTCGCGATGGATCGCTTCATCAGCCACGACAGCTTTCTGCAAGGCTCATTGCAGCTGCTCCAGCGACTCGCCCCGGCCATCATCGGGGCGTTCTGGGGCGCGCCGCTCGTGGCGCGCGAGCTCGAGACGGGGACGTCTCGGCTGGTATGGACGCAGACGGTGACCCGCCGCCGGTGGTTGCTGTCCAAGGTGGCGGTCGTCGGCCTCGCCTCTGCCGTCGCCGCCGGGGTGCTGTCGCTCACGGTCACCTGGTGGTTCCGGTCGCTGGACCAGATCTCCGGCACCCAGTTCGGTGACTTCGACGCGCGCGGGGTCGTGCCGATCGGCTACACGCTTGCCGCATTCGCGTTCGGCGTACTCGCCGGAGTCCTCATCCGGCGCACCGTGCCCGCCATGGCCGCATCCATCGCGGCGTTCGTCTTCGCCCGCATCGCTGTGCAGCAGTGGGTACGCCCCCACCTCTTGCCGCCCCGGCACCTCACGTCGTCGCTGCTGAAGGCCGACGGGTTCGGGTTCATCAGCCAAGGCGGCGGGCCGCTCGACCTCGTCGTCAAGGGTTCGGGTCCGCCGGGTTCGTGGGTGCTGTCGTCACAGCTCGTCGACCACGCAGGTCATGCGACGACCACGGCACAGCGAATGGCGTTCCTGCACAAGTACTGCCCGTTCCTGCCGACCCCGACGGCTCGGCCGAAGGACCGGGTGCACATCGGCCCGGCTGATGACCAGAACTTCCGCACGTGCCAGCAAGCGGCGTCGCGGGCGTACCACGTTGCGTTGACCTACCAACCGAAGGCCCGGTACTGGCCGTTCCAGTGGCTCGAGGCCGGGGTGTTCGTGCTTCTGGCCGCTGCCGCACTTGCCGGTTGCTACTGGGTCGTCACCCGCCGGTTGGCCAGCTGACCGTCAGACTGTGATCGACCAAATCTCGTGAGTGCCTGTCTCCCCCGGCGCGACGATCTCGCGTGGCTCGGTCCGCACGAGCGTGTAACCCAGTCGCCTCGGCACCGCTGAGCTGCGCACGTTGCCGACATCGCAGTGGATCTCGACACGCGTGACGTCGTCGAGGCCGCCGGCGACCGCGGTCAGTGCTTCGGTCACCCGCGTGATGATTCCCTTGCCGACTGCGTCGGCGGCGAGCCAGTAGCCGATCTCGAGCACGCCCGGCCCGTTGCGGATGTGGAAGCCGCTGCCGCCAATGATGCGGCCGTCGGCGTCGAAGATGCCGTAGACGTAGTTCGTGCCGTCCGCCCACCCGCGGTCGGCCTCGCGAAACCAGTCCAGTTGCTGCTCGACCGTCTGCGGCTCCTGTGCCCACGGCATCCACGGCTTCAGGTGCTCGAGGTTGGCGTTGACGACGTCGACGAGCGGCGCGATGTCTTCTTCGACGTAGCGCCGGACGACGATCCCCTCGGCCAGCTCGACGCGTTCCGGTACGCCGAAGATCCGGACGACCTCATCAACGCTCATGCCGTCATGATGACGGTCCGGGACAGCTCGAGGGGACTGGTTTTCATGCGCACAGGGACGACGACGTGGACGGCCGGCGACATCGACGTCGAGACGTGGTGGCGCATCGACGGCGAGCTCGGTGCCGGCCCCGCACCGCTCGTCGTGCTCCACGGCGGTCCGGGTGCGACGCACGACTACCTGGCGAACCTCGCGGAGCTCGCCGCGCGCGACGGCCGGGCGGTGGTGCTCTATGACCAGCTCGGCAACGGGCGCAGCACCCACCTGCCGGAACGCGGCGCCGAGTTCTGGACCGTCGACCTGTTCGTGAATGAGCTGCACACGCTCGTGCGCGACCTGGGCATCGCCGATCGGCATCACGTGCTCGGGCAGTCGTGGGGCGGCTTCCTCGCGCAGGAGTACGCACTCACCCAGCCGCCCGGTCTCCGCGCGCTGGTGCTCGCCGACACCGCCGCCTCGTTCCCCGACTTCGTCGCGGAGTGCAACAAGCTGCGCGCCGAGCTGCCGGCCGACGTCGAAGCGACGCTGCGCAAGCACGAGGAAGCCGGTACGACGGACGACCCCGACTACGCCGCGGCCTGCGACGTCTTCTACCGCCGGCATGTGTGCCGGCTCGACCCATGGCCCGAGTTCGTTACGGCCGCCTTCGAGTGGATCGACCGGGACCCGACCGTCTACCACACGATGAACGGCCCCAGCGAGTTCCACGTCATCGGGTCGATCAGGGACTGGCAGTCAAAGGACCGACTCGGTGAGATTCGCGTGCCGACACTTCTCGTCTCAGGCCGGTACGACGAGGCGACACCCGCACTGCAAGAGACCCTGCAAGCAGGCATCGCCGACTGCGACTGGGTCGTGTTCGAAGAGTCAGCGCATCTGCCGCACGTCGAGGAGCCGGAGCGCTACCTCGACGTCGTGGGCTCCTGGTTACGCCGCTACGACAGCTGACGGGCGCACGTCGACCGCGGGACGGCGCCGACGGAGCAGCACGGCCGACGCCAGCAGCGCCACGCCGATCGCACCGATCGGCAGCCGGTCGC
>JAFAQI010000308.1 GCA_019246495.1 Frankiales bacterium
TGCCCGATGTCTTTCGCTATCCGTCGAGCTGCGGGTATGCGGCACGTGAAATCACCCGGGCCACGCTGCGCGGGTGCCAGCGAGTACCGCGCGCGGTCCGCGCGCCGGCGCCGTTCAGCACTGCCGCGATCGAGTGCAGGGAGGCGCCGCCGCTGTGAAGTCGCATGATCCAGTCCTCTGTGTCGGAATCGACTGCCGGAGCCTCGGCCTGTCGACGACGTGGGTCGTGTCGGAGGCCGGGTTGTGCCGGGACGTCCTGCAAAGCAACGGCAGGACTCCAGAGGTAGCCCTGGGCCGCGGCACAGCCGAGCCGGCGGAGCTGCTCGGCTTGGTCCTCTGACTCCACCCCTTCGGCGATGCAATCAAGTCCTAGCGTGCTCGCCATGTTGACGACACTCGCGACGATCGCGAGGTCGTCGCGGCTTCGTGCCACACCTGACACGAAGGCGCGGTCGACCTTCAGGCAGTCAACGGGCAGTTCGCGGAGCCGAAGTAGCGAGGAGAACCCAGTGCCGAAGTCATCGAGCGCAACACGAACGCCGCGCTCCCGTAGCGCACGGAGGACGGCGACTGCGCCGGGAACGTCGAGGAGTACGGCTGTCTCGGTGATCTCGACCATGAGCTGCTTGGGTTCGATGCCTGCCTGCGCGATACCTCGATCAACGTGGTCAAGCAGGCGCGGGTCGCCGAGCTGTCGGGGTGAAAGGTTGACCGATACATAAGCGCCTGCCCGTGTCTGCGAGAGACGCCGTACGGCGACGCCGGCGTTCATAAGCAACATCGGGGTGAGGTCGTTGACGAGCCCACTCGTTTCGGCGATCTCGATGAACTCGCCGGCGGTGAGCTCGCCGGCGGTCGGATGCAGCCAGCGCAGCAATGCCTCACAGCCGACGGTGGCGCCCGTGTTGAGGTCGACGATCGGCTGGTATCGCAACACGAATTCGTCGTTGTTGGCAGCGTGCTGCAGCTCGGATGTGCGGCGAAGCGTCGTCATCGCACTGTCGCGGAGTCCAACGTCGAAGATTTCGACACGTCCGCGACCCCTAGATTTCGCCAGGTAGACGGCCGAATCCGCAGCTGCCATCGCTTCGATCGACCCCGCCACGACGTCGAGTGAGACGACACCGACGCTGCAGTCAACGAAGTGCCGACTGTCGCCCATCGCGATAGGCAATCGAATTTCTGCCCGCAGCGCTTCCACGAGGTCACGGTGATGCTCGACATGCGTGCATACGACGGCGAACTCGTCGGCACTGACGCGCGCCACCACGTCGTCGTCGTGGACCACCCCACGAAACCGCTGTGCGACGGTGCGGAGGAGATCATCGCCGGCGGTGTGGCCCAGCGATTCGTTGACCAGCCGGAAACGGTCAATGTCGAACAGTGACAGGCACGCTGGCGTGCCGGAAGCGAGCAACGCGTCGAGATCGGCGAGCAATCCTGTCCGATCAAGCAGGCCGGTGAGCGGATCCAGCCCGCTGCGGGCCCCGCCGCCGGCGTCGGCGGCTTCGACGTGGATGACCACGCTGCCTTCAGCGCCGCCACTGTCGACGCGGGTCAGTCGGACGCGCCCCGGACGACGCGTGTGACTACAGCCCAGCCGCGCTCGCCGCACGACTGTTCGCTTGGCGCCGGACCTGACCTCCTCCCACGCGGCCTCGACAGCCGGGTGGTCTGCGGGGTGGACGACATCGAGGAGCCCGCTCACGGTCGGAGATTGCGCACACGGCCAGCGCGTCGCGAAAGCGGGGTTGAGCCAGACGACATCGCCGTCCGGCCCTACCAATGCGGCAATCTCCGGCGTGGCGGTGACGACGGCAGCGAGCAAGGCGGCAGAGGTGTCGGACATGACATGTCGAGTGTCGGCCGGGCCGCGCCGAAATGAGCTGGGCGGACCGTCACCAAGGACTAGGCGTTACGCGGATTTGCGGAACAGCTCAATGAGCTCTTGCTGGGACCCGACACCGAGCTTGCGAAAGGCATTCGAGAGATGGTTGCGGACGGTAGCGGGACTCAGGAACACGGCTCGGGCGATGGCAGGCACCCGGTCACCACTCACGAGGCGGCCGACGATATCGAGTTCACGCGTGGTCAGTCGGTGGAGGCCGGGGACATCTCGGTCGTTAATAGTTGCGAGCATGTCCGCGATCGAAAGCGCATGCAGATTGCCGCCCATGCGTTCGATGCCCAGGGAGGTAAGGCTAGACGGGGTCTCCTCGGCGGTCACGCCGAGGCACACCGAGAAGGCGAAACTGGGCGCGGGGTTCAACGGACGAACCATCAAATCGGCGATCGCACCCTCCTCGTCTATGCGCACGTGAACGCGCAGCCCCACCCCGCGTTTCGACTGCGCTGCCTCTCCAAGACCGTGAAGGATGTCGGCGGCGCTGCTCACATCGAACAGTCGCAGGAATGGCCCACCGATAACGTCGGTAGGGGTGTAGCCGAAGGCGCTGATGTCGTCACTGACACGCTCGACCTGTAGCTCCGCGTCAACAGTGCCCACGACAAAGAGCCGGGGGTCGGCAGGGCCGGGCAAGTACGTCCACGCCCGGTCACCGGAAGGCCACAGCACCACCACAGCAGCCGCCACCGGCTTGCCGTCATCGGCGCCTCGGACCCACACCTGTAAGCGCTCCACTTGGCCGTCGGCCCGGAGCAGTTGACGCTCGCTTTCGAACCCGGCCAAGCGTCCACTTGCGATGAGGTCGAGAACAGGACCTGGTCTGTCTGCAGCGAACTCCTCGACATTCCGGCCGACGAGGCGATCCGCGGGCACGCCCAGTAGCCGACCGGCCTCCGCGCTCGCCGCCAGGATCTCGGCGTCCGGGACGTGCAGGAGGACGGCTGGCAGCGACGCACGCTGAATCACCGTGAGGAGCTCTTGTTCAGCCAACCGCTGTCGCCTCCTTCGCCCTCCCTGGCCCTGAGCCCGCGAATCTCGGCAGCGCTTGAACCCGAGTTTGAACCTCGTTGTGTCTGATTGGAAGCGAGGTCCGCGTTAGCGAACGTGATCAACTTCGCGGACAACAACGCTCGAGCAGGCTCGAAGATCACCGAAGTTGATCACGTTCGCTCTTAGGGCGTTGGGTGCATGCCGATCGCGCGCGCCGTCGCGTCATCTGCCGGAAAGAACGACTCAATGACGATCTCGTCGAGCGTCACGTCGTACGGCGCACCGAGCGTCGAGACAACCGTGAAGAACGACAGGACGTCGTCACCGGCCGAGAGTCGCAACGCGAGCACCGGCGCAATCGCGTGCGTCGATCCCCGTGGCCGGCCGACGCCCGGATAGGCCTGGCACTCGCGGATGAGCTCGGCAATCGCTGGGTCGCCGGTCGCGCGCAACTGCCGCTGCAACCGGATGAGGACGTGCTCGCTGTAGTCCGCGAAGTTGGCGACCCGGGACGACAGCCCGTCGGGATGCATGACGAGCCGGATGATGTTGATGGGGTCAGCCATCAGCTCGTCGGGCACGCCCTCGGTGAAGCTCAGCGCGGCACTGTTCGCGAGCACGAGGTTCCAGGCATGGTCGGCGACCAGAGCGGGGCACGGTTCGTGGGCGTCGACGAGTGACTGCAACGAGCGCCGCACGTCGCGCATCGACTCGGCCGACAGCGGCGTCTGCGGAAACTCCGGCGCGTGGCCAGCGGCAAGGAGCAACGTGTTGCGTTCACGCAGAGGAAGCTCGAGGTACTCGGCCAGCCGCATCACCATGTCGCGGCTCGGACGTGCCCGCCCGGTTTCGATGAAGCTCAAATGACGCGTGGAGACGCCCGTCTCGCTCGACAGCTCCAGTTGGCTGACCCGTCGACGGCTTCGCCACTCGCGCAGCATCGGGCCAACCGCAGCCGCGGGCGGCGACGTCGTCGACATGTTCTGCACGATAGGTGGCCCCAGGCCCTGTCGCCGTTACCTCGCAGGTAATCGCGGAACGACGCTGCACCAGCGACTCTGTGGTCACGTCACATCACGAAGGAGTCCCCGATGGCCACGTTGACCACGTCGTACGACGCACCCGCCGCCGAGTCGCGCACGTCGATGTTGCGCCGGCTGCTGACGGGAGCAGCAGCGCTCGACGTGGGCGGCGGCATCTTTTGCTTCGCTGCCGCCGGCGAGCTGGCTCGCTGGCTCTCGATCCCGCGCGAGGGTGTCTATGTGACCGGCGCGCTGTTCTTGCTGGCGGCCGCCGCCGGTGCACTGACGCTACGACGCAACCCGCTGAAGGTGGCGTGGATCGTCGGTGCGAACGAGTTGTTCGCGTTGTGGTGTGTTGTCATGCTTGCCGTCGACCATCCGAACACGCTCGGTGCGGTGCTGCTCGTGATCGCAACCGTGTCGAGCGCCGGCACTGGCGCAGCAGAGCTCGCCCTCGCCCGCCGGCGTTAGCCCGCCGAGCAGAGCCAGCGGACCGGCGTACCGTCGCCCGCCAACCGGTAGGGCTCGAGCTCGATGTCCCACGGCTGGCCGAGCAGCCGGTCGATCGCCTGACGCAACGACGGCAGGTCGCCGGCCGAACCGAGCGCCGCACGCAACCGGTCCTCCTGCACCAGCACATCGCCGTTCGCACTCATCGCCGAGCGGAAGACGCCGAGGTCCGGCGTCATCGAGTAGCGCTCACCGTCGCCGCCGTCGCTCGGTTCCTCGGTGATCTCACACCGCACGAGCGGGAAGCTCCGCAACTCGCCGGCCAGCCGGCCGGCCGTCCCCGGCCGGGCCCGCCAGCCGGTCTGCGCGCGCAGGCATCCGGGCGCGACAGGCTGCGGCTGCCAGTCCAGCTGGACCGGTACGCCGAGCACCGACGCCACCGCCCACTCGACATGCGGTCGCAGGGCAGGCGGGCAGGAGTGCACGAACAGCACGCCGCGCGCCGCCGTACGCCCGGTCGGGCCGGCATCGAGTCGAGCAGTCACCGCTGAACCTCCGTCGCGTCGAGGAACGGCTTCCCCACCGGCCTCGCGACGGCTGCGTTCCGCCTATTGTGCCCCATCCGTCACAGGAGCACCACCTTCAGTGACAGTTTCGGCGACATTTCTGTCGGCGACGGGCGGTTTCGGGGCGAGATGTCCGGGTCGTCCGGCGGCCGCGGCCTCCCCGGCCCGGTCGCTGTCGAGGCCCGCCTGGAGCGCCTCGACGACGGGTGAGCGGTCGAGCAGCACGATCCCGGCGAGCAGCGCCGCGATGCCCAGCCCCTGGCAGGCGACGGCCGGCGCGGACCGGCCCAGCTGCTCGTGAAAGGCGAACACCCCGATGAGTACGGCGACTGTCGGCTCCAACGCATCCATCACCGGGACGCTCGCCGCCAGCGGCCCGGCCTGGAACGCGCTCTGTTGGACGATCGCCCCCGCGATCGCGACGACGGCGAGCCCATAGGGCTGCCACGACGTGAAGAACGTCTCGAAACCGCGACCCAGCAGCCACGTGCAGGTCTTCGTGAGCGCGGCCATCAACCCGAACGCCGCACCGGCGGCGACGCCGTAGCAGGAGGCGCGGAACTGGCCGCGGGCCGCCTTGCCGACCGTCACCGCGAGGGCCATCAAACCGCCCACCGCGATGAGGATCAGCACCCACTTGGTGAGCGACGTCCGCGGCAGCCCTTCGGACGGCGAGGCAGCGGCGAGGAACGTCGCGAGCCCGGCGCCGACGAGCACCGTGCCCGTCCACTCCCGCGGCCCCAGCCGCATGCCTCGCCAGCGCACGGACAACGGGATCGAGAACAGGATGCCGGTGACGAGCAGCGGCTGCACCAGCGCGAGCGGGCCGTAGGCGAGGGCGAGAGCTTGCAGGCCGAACGACGCCACATCGCCGCCGATGCCGAGCAGCCACAGCTTGCGATGCGCCAGGTCGGCGATCAACCGCCAGGACAGCGCAGTTTCCACGGGCGCTTGCCGCGCGGCGTCTTGCTGCAAGACGGAGCCCACCGCGAACATCCAGCCGGCGGCGAGAGCCGCGACGACCGCGATGAACATCGGGGGGCACCTCCTCGGTGGTCTCGACGAGTGCCTAGCCTGCGAAGCGGAA
This sequence comes from Frankiales bacterium, assembly GCA_019246495.1. GTDB lineage: Bacteria > Actinomycetota > Actinomycetes > JAFAQI01 > JAFAQI01 > JAFAQI01. Next base: position 6,022 of record JAFAQI010000308.1, read on the forward strand.
GGGAAAACTCCCTCATGGTGGTGCTGCTGCTTGGCTTTGCCGCGTCGCTGTGCTTCGCGGTCGCCTACGTGATGCAGTATCACGAAGCGCACGAGGCTCCGCGCGGATTGTTTCTGTCGCCGCGGCTGCTGGTCGAGCTCGCGCATCACCGCATCTGGGTCGGCGGCATCGCCGCGATGCTGCTCGGCGACGGGCTCCAGGCGTGGGCTCTCGGTCGCGGCAGCCTCGCCGTCGTCGAGCCGGTGCTGACGACAAGCCTGCTCTTCGCGCTGCCGTTGTCGGCGGCCTGGCACCGGCAGCGGCTGCGCCGGCGCGAGTGGGCCGGCGCGTTCCTGGTGAGCGCCGGCGTCGGCCTGCTGCTCGGCGTCGGGTCACCGACCGCCGGCCGCTCGGACATGCCGGAGTACCAGTGGATCCTGCTCACGCTCGCGACGTGGGGTCTCGCGCTGTCGCTCGTCGCGGCCGGCATGCGGGCGCCGTGGCCGTCGTACCGAGCCGCGGCGATCGGCGGCGGCGCCGGCGTGCTCTTCGGGCTGCAGGACGCACTCACCCGCTATTGCCTGCACTGGTTCTCGCGCGACTTCACGCATCTGCTGTTCTCGTGGCAGCCCTACGTGCTGCTCGTCACCGCGGTCTACGGGCTGACACTCGCGCAGTCGGCGTACGAGGCGGGATCACTGGCCGCCGCGCTCCCCACGATGACGATCGGCGAGCCGGTGATCGGTTCGCTCATCGGCATGCTCGCGCTCAACGAGCAGTTCAACAACTCACCGATGGCCCTCGGCTGGGAGGCGTTCGGCGCGGTCATCATGGTGGCCGGGACATGGATGCTCGCGCGGTCGCCACTCGTGATCGGCCGGCGCCATCGCCTGCGCGACCGCGTGCGGCATCCACTGCATCCGCACGGCAGTTCCGCCGACGTCGTCAGTGCGACGGGTACGGCGGCGCACCCTCCGGCGTCGTCACCCGCAGCTCCGGAAGCCCGCTGACCGCGAACGACGTTGTCGCGATCTCGAGCCCGGCGCGCTCGAACTCGTCCAGCAGGTCACGGCTGATGTCGCTCTTGACGCGGCGGATGCCACGGACCGGTACGACGAACCGCACCGCGAGCTCGACCCAGTTGCTCGTCAGCTTGTAGAAGACCTCGGGTTCGACGTCCGTGCGCGGCAGGTAGAAGCGGCGACGCATGCGTTGCAGCGCTTCGGGGTCGAGCTCTTCGGCGGTCGGAGCATGCCGGGTCGCGACCTCGAGCAGGATGCGCTCGGCGAGCTTGCGGTCGGCGTCGTACGGGATGCCGACGCGCAGCTCCTCCCAGAGGAACGGGAAGTCGCGCGAGTAGTTGTAGACCGGCTCGTCGAACACCACGCCGTTCGTCACCGTCACCACCCGGCCGGTGTGCTGGCGGGCATCGACCCAGACCGGTGCAGCGCCGGTCGTGTCGGTGTCGCCCTCCGGCTGTCCCATCTCGAGGATCGTCGTGCGCAGGAAGCCGAGGCCGATGACGTCACCGCGCACGCCGCCCATCACGACGCGGTCGCCGATCGAGAACACGTCGCCGCGCAGGATGAGGAAGTAGCCGGCCAGCGACGTGACAGCCTTCTGCAGTGCGAACGCAAGACCCGCGCTGAGCAGGCCGACCGCCGCGGCCGCATGAAGGCCGTTGTCGAACCAGATCGACAGCACCCCGAGGATGAACACGACGCCGGTTGCGAGGTTGATCGCCTGCCGCGACCAGAACCGCACCGTCGTGTGGGTGCGGCCGCGCAACGCCAGCCGCACCACCTGCCGGGCGACGAGCCGGAGCACGACGAGAGCCGCGACGAGCGCCAGCGTGTAGACCAGCTTCGTCGCGGTCTTCATGTCCACGCCCACCAGGTGGACGTGGCCCAAGGCAGCCCGGGAACCCAAAGCAGCCGGGAAGGACTGTGCCGTCGGGAGGGCATGCGCGTGCACGAGTGGGCTCTACCCTGACCTCCGTGCGGGTGCACCTCCACAACCCCAAGCGCGACCTCGAGGTCGCCGGGCCGCTGCGCGTCAACGAGCTCGTCAAGCGCCTCGGCCTGACGCGTGAGGCGGTGCTCGTCATCCGCGGCGACAGCCTCGTGATGGGTGACACCCAGCTCGCCGACGAGGACGACGTAGAAATCCGTCCGGTGATCTCGGGCGGTGCACGCTGACGTGAAGTGCAAGCGTTGCGGTGAGCCGCCGGTGATCGAGGTACGCCGGCACCGCGCCGCGTTCTGCGCGGACTGCTTCTTGCATCACTGCCGAGAGCAGGTGCGGCGCGTCCTCGAGAAGTTCCACATGGTCGAGCCCGGCGAGCGGGTGCTCGTCGCGATCTCCGGCGGCAAGGACTCGCTCGCGCTCTGGGACATCCTGCTCGACCTCGGCTACGTCGCGGACGGGGTCTATCTCGGGCTCGGCATCACCGACTACAGCGACACCTCGCTCGGCTTCGCGCAGCGTTACGCCGACGGCCGCGGCGCGAAACTTCACGTCGTCGACATCCCGGCGGAGCACGGGTTCGGCGTACCGGATGCAGCGAAGGCGACCAAGCGCGTGCCGTGCTCGGCGTGCGGGTTGTCGAAGCGGCACCTGCTCAACCGCGCGGCCATCGATGGCGGCTACGACGTCCTCGCCACCGGCCACAACCTCGACGACGAGGCGGCCGTGCTGTTCGGCAACGTCATGCAGTGGCACGTCGACTACCTGGCCCGGCAACGGCCCGTGCTGCCCGCGACGCCCGGGTTCGCTCGGCGGGTCAAGCCACTCATCCGGCTGAGTGAGCGGGAGACCGCGGCCTACTGCGTCATCCGCCGGATCGACTACATCGTCGAGGAGTGCCCGATGGCCGCGGGCAACAAGCACCTGCGTTACAAGGAGACGCTCAACGCGATCGAGGAGCGCACGCCGGGAGCGAAGGCGACGTTCTATCTCCAGTTCCTCAACCAGATGCAGCCGGTGCTCGCCGGCGTCGCGGATGAGGAGCGCGCGTCGGTGGGCGAGTGCACCCGGTGCGGCTCGCCGAGCACGTCGGAAATCTGCGCGTTCTGCAAGCTCGTCGAGCGCGCCGCCACCGACAGCCTCGATGGGCGGTAGTTTCGACACGTGCGAGTTCTGTTGCTGCTGATCGTGGCGGCCATCTTCCTGACCGGGCTCGTCTGGTGGGTCGTGTTCATCGGCAACGCCGTGCTCGGCACCCTGCGCAAGCGCTGACCGACCCGTGCGGATGCTCGTGGCCGTCGCCGCGGCGGCCCTTGCCACGTCGGCGTGCGTCGGCGGCGGCGGGCAGCCGTCATCCCCGCAGACCGGGCGGCAAGCCCACGACCTCGCGGCCTTCCTGCGGCTCCCCGTCGCGACACCGAGCGCTTGCCCGGCCGGTCAGCACGGATCTGCCTCCGGCCGCCGCTCGCCCTGGGCCGGCCGGGTCGACGTGTCGGTGTTCGTCAGCGACCGGGCAAAGCCGGCGGTGGTGCGCCGGCTCGGCACATTGCTCCGCGCGGAGCCGGACGTGGAACGGGTCTACGCCGAGTCCCGCGCGCAGGCCTATGCGGAGTATCAGCGGCTCTACACCTGCAGCGCCGCCGTGCCGGCGAGCGCGGTGCCCGCGTCGTACCGGCTGGTGCTCGCGCACGTCACGCAGGCGCGACGGGATGCGCTGGTCCGCGCGGTGAAAGTGCTGCCGGGAGTCGCCGCGGTTAGCTGTGACCCTTCGAACCCCTGCCTGCTGGCCGCTGCCCGCTGAGCACCGAATCAGCCGGCCGAGTCAGCCGGCGAGACCCAGCCGGCGGCGGGCGCCGGCCTCGACCTCGTCCGGCGCCGGCGGGGTGCCCCGGCTGGCCGCGAGCGCTACCGCGGCCAGCCGGACCGCGCGGATGACCTCGATCACCGGGGTATCCGCAGCCTCCTCGCTGAGCCGCAGCGTCAGCGTCAGATAGCCCGTGCCGATGTCGCCACTGCGCTCCGGCGACACGGCGCTCTCCCCCCGATTTTTCTGGACGAAATCGAGTGAAACGGACATCTGACGCCGCGCGCAAGGATGGTCGGTTCAGGAGTGACTCGTGAGACGGCAGAGGGTGGGCCGGATGTGACCTGCAGGCAACGAAATCGCGGGAGTGGACCCGCGCGCAGTGGGTAATCGCAGCGGCATGACCGTCCCGCGACTCGACGATTCCCCCATTCCACCCGTCAGCGCCGACCGGCGCCGCCGCGC
>JAFAQI010000392.1 GCA_019246495.1 Frankiales bacterium
AAGAGCGCGACCGCGTTGCCGAGCAGGTTGACCGTCGTCTCGAATCCGGCGCCGATCACGAGCAGCGCCGTCGACCGCAACTCGACATCGGTGAGCAGCTCGCCTTCGTCGCGCACCGCCGCGAGCTTGCTCATCAGATCCTCGCCCGGGTTACGGCGCAGCTCCTCGAGATGTCCGCCGAGCCAGCCGTGGATCTGCCGCAGCGCGAGCGCCGCCTTGCGGAACGTCCGGTAGTTCAGCGCCGGGTCCAACGTCACGGCCGCGGCGTTGCCCCACTCGAGCATCTTCTGGTGCATCTCATCGGGTACGCCGAGGACCTCCGCGATGACGCGCACCGGAAGTGGCGCGGCGTAGGAGTCGACGAAGTCGACCGGCTCTCCGCGGGCCGCGCGGCGTTCCATGTCGTCCAGCAGTTCGGTGGCGATCGCCTCGACGCGAGGCTGCAGCTCGGCGACGCGCCGCGGCGTGAACACCTTCGACACCATTCGCCGATAGCGGGTGTGGTTCGGCGGGTCGACCGCAAGCATCGACGGCGGCTCGGCCGGCCCCACGGCGTCCGGGTCGGTGCTCTGCGCGAACAGCCACCGCGCGACTGGCGACAGCTTGTCCGACGATCCGATGCCGACGCCGAACGATGGGCTGCGCAGCACCTCGCTGGCGATGGCGTGGTTGACGGTCGCCGAGATGAGCCCGCCGTACAGCGGCCCTTGCGCCCGCATTTGCTCATAGACCGGGAACGGGTCGCTCCAGAGGTTGCGGTCGAGGGCCAACTGGGCGCCGAGCTGGCCGCGCCGCGCCTCGCGCCGCAGCAGTAGCTGCGGCCCCACGCATTGAACCGCCCAGCGGAAAAGCGTGGATCGCGCCATGTGTCCAGGATGCCGAACGCCGCTCGGTTTCGCTACCCCGGTCCCCCTATCCCGGTGCTCTATTCCGGTCCTGGCGCGGACGTCCGGGCGGCCCAGCCGAACACGCCCTTGGCCATCGTCGACCGCTCGGCGGCAACGCGCGCCTCGAAGACCCGGCGGCGTACGTCGTTCGCCCGGGCGTCGCCGGGAGCGGCGAGGACGAGCCACTCCGCGAGCTGGCCGGCGAGCCGCAGGGCGCCGTCGTCCCCCTCGGCGAGCAAGCGCTCGACGTGCGCGGCAACGGCCTCGGCGCCGGCGAGGCCGACCACCGCGTCGGCGACAGCGCTTTCGGGTGGCGGCTTCAGCGTTGCCGGATTGCCGTCCCACCAGCCGCCGTAGAGCCGCCAGATGTTGCGGACCACGAACTCCGGCTCGTCGTACACCGGCTGCAGGTAGGGGCGGTCGGCCAGATGCGCCGGCGGCCGGACGGTGTGCAGGATCTCGTCCAGCCGCGCGCCGGAGTTCATCAGCGCGACGGTCTGCTCATGCAGCGACTCGAGGTATTCGGCGGTGTCCGACAGCGCCTGGCGCACCCGGTCGGCACCGACGACCGGTACGCCGTGACCGGGCAGCAGGAACTCCGCGCCCAGCCCGGCCATCTCGCGCAACGCGGCCGCCCACTCCGCGGCGTAACGCTGCACCTTCTGCGGATTGCCCGCGTTGGGACTCGCCCAGATGAACAGATCACCGCAGCACAGCACCTTGCGGCGCGGCAGCCAGGTCCACGTGTGGTCGTCGGTCTCGCCGCGCGCGGCGTGCAGCTCGACCGGTTCGCCGCCGAGGTCTAGGGTGAGCACGCCGCGGTAGGTCTCGTCCGGGTAGCGGTAGTCGGTCGGCCAGCGCAGGTCCGGCAGCCCGAACTGGCGCTGGTTGATGACGGCGTTGTAGCCGGCGGTCAATCGGTAGCGATCGAACCGCGCCGGCATCGACTCCTGGGCGCGCACGACGGGCCGCGGCCAGCCGCGTTCGGCGGCCTCCGCGTCGAACGGCCCGATGCCGAAGACGTGGTCGATGTGGCCGTGGCTGAACACGGCCGTGTGCAGCGGAGTCTCGGGCTGCCACGCGCGCACCGACTCGTGCAGCGACGGACCGAGAACGGGATCGCCGCTGTCGGCGAGCAGCAGGCCGGCGTCGGTCGCGACCGCCGTCGCGTTGGAGAAGCCGTGCCAGAACGCGACGCCGTCGCTGACGTGCGCGAGCGCACCCCGACCGGTGCCGAGCGGATGGTGACTCTCGACCGTGACCTCGCCGGTCCAGAGCTGGTCGGCGAGGGTGAGGACGTCTGTCATGCGCGAAGCATCACAGACGAGCCATCGGCGTCCTAGAGGCCCGCGGTGCCGTTCCAGCCCCACGAGAAGTAGGGGCCGCCGCCACACGGTGCGGTGACCGAGCCGTGGACCTGCAGGAAGTTGCTCTTCTGCTGCTGCCCACAGATCGCCCGACGCGGCGCCTCGTGCGGGTCGTCACCCGCGCGGTTGGGCACGTCGATCGTCGGCGGCCAGTCGGTGCCCATCTCGCCGTCCGGCGTCTTGTTGGTCGCTGGCCCGCTGTCGAAAAGCGTGATGCCGGAGCCGCTCCACCGGTCCCCGGCGTACGCCGGGATCCCCCACAGCGGGTCGCGATAGGGGCCGTAGCGGGCCTTCACCAGCGCGGGCCGCAACCCGACCGCATGGATCGTCCGGGCCTCGGTCTCCGCGGTGATGTTGGCGACCTGATGGTCGCCGTACGCGACCTGGAGAAGCACCGCGTGGGACGGGGTGTTGGGGAGGCCGCGCGTCATGTGCGAGGCGTAGCCGTTGGGGTCCGACCGGTCCCACAGCGTCTGGATCAGGTCGAGGATGAGCATGCGCTGCGCCTGGTCCGGATAAGCGGTGTCGAGCAGGTCGGAGTAGCCGACCGCGCCCGTCGGGTCGGTCGGGTCGATGTGGCCGAGGCTCTGGGTCAGCGGCTGGCTCGCGACGTAGTCGCTCGAGCGCGGCAGCAGGATCGAGTAGTCCATGCCGGGTACGCCGAGCGTGCAGCGCCGCACGTCGATCGAGACGGCGCAGACGGTGCCGCCGTAGATGCCGCCCTGGCTGTTGCCGTCGTAGTAAGCAGCCCGGCGATTGATGAACGACCGACCGTCTGCCCACTGGAACGCCTTCGCGCTCGCGAAGCCCTGCGGATGGACGAGCAGTCGTGCGAGGTAGAGGAAGTTGAGCTCGCCTTGCTGCACGCGGTCGGTGAGGATCGGGAAGCGGGACAGGTCGTTGAGAGCGATGACGGCGTTGGGGACGTCGGCGCTCGCCATGCCGGTCCAGTCGGTCGCGCAGTAGAGCATCGCGTGCCGGTCGGCCATCGACGTCTCGGCGTCGGAGTCGACCTCGCCTGCGCCGCCGAACAGTCCGTGCCCGTACTCGACCGGGCGCATCAGCTTGTGGTGCTTGTACGCCGCGCGCGGCACGTTGCAGATGAAGTTGGCCTGGTAGGTCTGGCCGGGAGTCTGCGACGGCAGCGCGTCGGGGTTCGACGGATCGAGCGCGAACTGGCCGGGCGTCGGGCAGTCGTTGACGATGCTCTGGCTGATCTGGTCGCACTTCGTCGGCGGCTCGCACGTCGGTGCGATGTAGCAAGGCACGGTGAAATGGCCGGTGACGTGGCGGGTGATGAACGCGTTCTGCTTGCGCGTGTAGTTGGTGACGGAGTCGACGGTGAACGCAGGCGCCTTGCCGACGACCTTGCCCTTGGCGAGCTGCTGGGGTGACTCGCCGAGCTGGCGGAACGCGTCGTTGCGAATCGCGAGCAGCCGGCCGGTGACGTTCTTCGTGCTCGCGGTGGTGAAGTCCCACGCGAGGTAGAGGCTCTTGCGGGCAACGCCGGCGCGTTGCAGCGTCGCGAAGATGTTGTTCATGTGCTGGCGTCGCGGGTCGCTCGCGGGCGCCGTGTTGTTGCGGTAGGCGAGGAACGCGGCCGAAGGTTGAGCGACAGCGCCGTTGTCGGTGACAAGGTGGCGCAGCGCAACGATGTAGCGGTGGCCGTCGGTCAGGTTGACGGCCGGATGAATCATCAGGTCCTGCTGCGTCTCGGTCGACGGCTCAGGCCCGGCCATCGCGGTGTACTGGTCGATCTCGACCCACACCGGCCAGCGCTTGCCGGTTGTCGTGTCGAGGAGGACGACGCCGCTGTTCTTGTCACGGTTGCCGGACAGGTCGGTGACGGTCGGCAGCTTCGACTTCGCGAGGTCGGCCGGCTTGGTCATACCGGGGACGACGGTGAGGATCTGCGCGCCGGCGCTGAAGCCGTCGCTGCGGTTCCACTCGGCCGGCTCGATCGGCTTGCCCGCGGCGTTGCGCGGCATCGCGAGTGCGTTGAGGTCGAGGCGGCGGCCGGTGGCGCTCGTCGCGTCGGGCTTGGTGAACCAGTCGTTCGGATAGGGGAGCAGACACTGCGCCGGGTCGATCGGGTCGCAGCCGGCGGGGTTCGTCGGGTCGGAGCCGTGCCCCGGCCAGTTGTCCCGCGGCGGTGCGACCCAGCGATGCGTGGTCTCTGGACCCGCGGCGGACGTCGTACCGGCCAGCACGGGGGTCGCAGCGGTGGCGACGGCGACAACGGCGG
>JAFAQI010000467.1 GCA_019246495.1 Frankiales bacterium
ACGGCGTGCGTGACGGTGTCGACCGCGACGAGGACGTAGCCGGTCACCGGGTGGCCAGCGGTCTGCTGCGTCGGCGCTGACCAGGTGAGGTGCGCGCCGCCGTCCCGCGAGGTCGCGGAGAACGAACCAGGCGCGCCGGGGTGCGCGGCGAGCGGCACCGTCGCGGTGACGGGCGCGCCGCTGCTGTTGCTGAGGTTGTCCTTGCCGGTGACGCTGAAGGTCAGCGTGCCGTCGGTGAGGCTGCCGAGGTCGTCGTGCGCGGTCCAGCTCGTCGAGCCGGGCGTGTAGGTCACGGGGATCAGCCGGGTGGCGCCGCCGGCGCTCGACTTGACCGAGAGCGTCAGCGACTTGGTGTCGGCGCTCGTCGTACCGGTCAGTGTCACGTTGCCGACGTGGTTGGCGTCGATCGGGCTCGAGGTCGGCACCGTCGCGCCGTCGATCGTGTTGATGACGATCACCGGACCGCTCGAGTCGACCATGAACGAGAACGGCGCAGGCGTCGCCGCGTCATCGTTGACGACGTTGTCGTACGTCGTGCAGCTGGGGGCGGGGTTGGCGAGGGACCAGTCGTCACAAGCGCCGGGAGTCGCGTCGAACGCGGTGACGTGCAGCTGGTAGGTGCCGTCGGCAAGCGCAGCGGCCGGTGTGACGTCTAGCGCGTTGGGGTCGTTGGGGTCGACCGCGCCGGTGGCGGCGAGATGGGTCGCGGGCGTCGCGGGGTCGAAGAAGTAGGGCGCGGCGGCGGTCTTGTCCGGGAAGATCGGCGTGCCGTTGCCGAGCTGGGTGAGCTTCACCGGGTCGGTGAACTCGACCTTGACCATGGTCGGCTCGCCGACCACGTGGTTGGGACGCGCCTGGACGGTCGGGAACGACTCGGGCGACGCAGCACCCGTCGTGAACGACGAGTTCGCGAACACCGGGGCGAACGTGGTGGCCGCGGACGCGCCGGAGGCGAGCACGGGCAAGCCGGCGGCAACTGCGGCGGCGACAACGATCCCCGCGGCACGACGAAGTCCAGACACGTGCGTCCCCTCAGTCCAACCTGGTCCATTCATCCCATCGGCCTAATGCCGGTGGGACTCAAGGGAAGCAACGAGGCAAGGGGGTCGTGGGTAACGCACTGGTCACCGCATCGCCACGGCGTAAATCACCACACCAGATGCCAAATCTCCGCGACGAACTTGCCTCGGTGAGCGTGGGGCATGCGGGCATCGGCGTTGCGGGCGCGTCTTGCACGGAGATTTACGCCGTTCTCAGGCCACTCCGAGCGCCCAGGCAAGCCGACGGTGCCACTCCTCGCGGTTGAGCCACACGTCGCGCCATGTCCACCGCACGACGCGGTACCCCGCGCGCTCCAGCTGCTCCTGCCGGAGCTTCTCCATCTGGAGGACCGCCGGCAAGGTGTATTTCGACAAGCCGTCTGCCTCCCCGATCACCTTGGCTTCAGGCCACAGAAAGTCGACGCGCCCGATGGACACGTTGCCGTCGTAGATCCAGGCCTGCAGCACCGGTGCGGGAAGTCCGCACTCGTGCATGGCGACCCGGCTGATCGACTCGAGTGCCGACTCGGCTCGCTCGTCGGCAAAGTCCAACGCGGTGGCCGCCCGGCGTAGGTGCGGGAAGCTCCGGCAGTCGGCAACCACGTCGGCGAACTGCTGCTTCGTCGCGCCGATCCGCAGCGCCGAGTCGGCGGCGACCACGCCGCCGGCAAAGGAGCCGGCCCGCGCGAGGTCGAATGCTGTGCGAGCCGGGCCCGTGCACCGCACGCCGGCGACGTGGACGAGGTGCGAGGCGGGAAGCGTGGCCTGCCCCACCACGACACCCGGCTCTCGCCAACCCTGTCCGGAAGCGCGGGTGATCCGGATGACGTCCGACGTCTTCCCGATGCGGGCCAGGCCGAGGAGCTCGGCCGCGGTGCCATGGCTGGCCGCAGCAACCTCACGGATGCGAGCAAGCTCGACACGTACGTCAAACAGCCGGCCGCGGTCCAGGTGCGCACCCGCGACGACTCCGTGTCGGATCCGGACGAGCTCGCCGGAGCGCAACGCAGTGTCGACCGCCGCGCGGCCGAACTGGCGGATCGCCTCGGCCCGCGCGACCGGCGGCAACTCCGCGATGAGCACGGCCCGACCTTGGCGAGGCGTTGGCCACCGGCGCTGCGTCCCACGCCGAGGTGTGCACTGCCATGCGCTGGTGTTGCTCTGTGGACGAACGTCAGCGGCGGGCGCAGGCGGCGCAGACACCGAAGATCGCGAAGTGGCCGACGTCCACCACGAAGCCGTGGTCGGCGGCGATCCGGCGCACCGCGTCGTCGAGCACCTCGGGACGCATCTCCTCGATGCCGCCGCACTCGCGACAGACGAGGTGCAGGTGGTCGGCGTCGTCGGCGGCGTGGTACGTCGGGGCTCCGTGGCCCAGATGCGTGTGCGTCACGAGACCGAGCTCTTCGAGGAGCTCGAGCGTCCGATAGACCGTCGAGATGTTGACGCCACTCGCGGTCTCGCGGACCCGCTCGGCGATCTCGTCAGGCGTCGCGTGGCCGAGCCGGGTGACGGCCTCCAGCACGAGCTGACGCTGCGGGGTCAGCCGATAACCCCGGGCCCGCAGCTCGTCGTGCCACGGCTCTCGCACTCCGGGAGCGTACGCGCCGGACGTGTCGCGCTAGCGGAGGTTGACGACGTTGTCCGCCTGCTCGCGCGCCTCCTTGTCGAGCAGCCGCTGCTCCGGGATGCGCGTCACCGGCGCCGACGGCAGGCGCAGCAGGAACGTCGAGCCGGCACCAGGCACCGACGACACGGTCACTTCACCGCCCATCGCCCGGGCGAGCCGGCGCGTGATGTAGAGCCCGAGGCCCGTGCCGGTCTGCTTGCTCGTCTCCTCGAGCCGCTCGAACCGTTCGAAGATGCGGGCCTGCGAGTCCGGCGCGATGCCCGGGCCGCGGTCAGTGACCGACACGAGGATGTCGTCGCCCTCGACCGTGATCGCGACGTCGACGGGCTCGTCGTCGGGCGAGTACTTCACCGCGTTGGCAACGAGGTTCGACAGCGCCCGCTCGACCCACACCGACGAGCCGCGGACCTGGCACGGCACGGACGGCGGCCGCACGCGCACGGTGCGGTCGGGGCGCGCCGACAACGTGTCTTCGACGATGCGCATCGTGATCGCCGCGACATCCGCGACACCGTCGCCGTCGGCGCGGCCGGCCTCGATCCGTGACGCCTCGAGGATGTTGAGGACGAGCGACTCGAGCTTCTGTGCCTGGGCGAGGATCGACTGCACCGCCGTACGACGCTGGTCGTCGTTCAGCCTGTCGCCGCGGTTGAGCAGGGTCTGCGCCCAGCCCTTGATCGGCACGAGCGGGGTCCGCAGCTCATGCGAGACGACCGCGACGAAGTCGTCCTTGAGCCGCTCGAGCTCGCGCGCCTGCGTGATGTTGCGGGCGACGACGACGAGGACGTCACGCCGGCCTTCGGCCGCGGGAATGCGGCTGTAAGAGCACGACAGCCACAGCGCCTGACCGTCGCGGCTGACGACCTGGAGCTCCTCCGGCAACGACTGGCCGGCCACCATCGTGTCGAGCCAGCGCTCGATGATGACGTCGCGGCCGCTGCCGTCGCGGGCGCGCAGCAGGCCGAAGTGGCGGGTGCCGACCATCTCGTCGGCGGCGTAGCCGGTCATCTCGACAAGGCCGTGGTTCCACGACGTGACGGTGCCGTCCGCCTCGATGGTGAGGATGCCGTCGCTGGTGCTCTCGAGGATCTCGGCGAGCTTGCGCCGCTCCTCCTCGATCGCGCCGACGAGCTCGACCCGCTCGAGGAAGCTGACCAGCTCGCGGCTCAGGGCGGAGGCGACGGAGACCTCGCCGTTCTCGAAGCCCTCCATGCCGACACGGTCATAGAGGAAGAGGACACCGGTGGTCGTCGTCGCGGCGCGCAACGGCACCGCCATCGCGCGCTGGTAGCCGAGCCGCTCGAGCTCCTTGCCGAATGGGCCGTCGGCGCCGGCGGCGAGCCGCGTCGGCTCGTGCGTCGTACGCAGCAGGAGGTCGGCGAGTTCGTGATGACCACCGGTCGACGTGCAGCCGTTCTGGCCTTCGACGCAGGTGTGCACCGTCGTGCCGGTCGGGCCGTTGAGCACGAGCTGCACCGCGCGCACCTCGAAGCCGACGCGGGCTTCGGTCAGGAACACCGGCAGCGCCTGCTGCATGTCGATCGACGTTGCCAACGCGTGGGTGGCGCGCTGGAGGCCGGCGAGCCGCGCACCGTCGGCGCGCAGCGACGCGATCGCCCGTCCGGTCGCGTGGGCGGCGACGATGAACGTGATGCCGACTATCAGCGTCCACGGGCTCCAGAGGTACGCCGCTGTCAGGCAGACGCCGGTCACCAGCGCGCCGAGGATCGACACGAGGTGACCGAAGACGACGACGTCGAGGACCTTGGCCGTCCGGGAGCCCATCGGGCTACCCGTGACAAGCGTGAGCACACCGCTCAGCGCCACCTGGTTGATGACGCTCATGACGAGCATGCCGATGATCAGCGTGGTCAGGGCGAGGCTGCTCCGCGGGTCGCCCGGCCGGAGGGCGTGGATGACGATCGATGCGACGGCCGCGGCGAGCAGCCACTGTGCGGTGTTGAACACCGCCTTGGTGAGGGGGTTGCGTCGCATCGTGTTGGCGAGGGCCAGACCACCCACGACGACGAGGCTTGTGACCAGACCTGAGCTGACGAAGACCAGCGGCGCGAGCAACCCCTCCATGAGGTTGATCGCGTCGACTTCGTCGTGGTGGTAATAGCGGATCTGGAGGTATTCCGACGCCGCCACCAAGACGACGAACAGCAGTGCAGCCGCGACCGGAAGGTGGTGAGCACCCGGCACCGTCACCGAGGCGACGACGCCCGCGACAACGGCCAGAACTGCGACCATGCCGACGTAGAGCTTCACTGCCATGGCTCGGCTACCCCCCGATGACGACCGCTGCGTCAAATCCCCTCCGCTGCCTTACTGATCCCAGGCGCCGTACCAGCTCGACCCGTACCAAGAGCTGCCGTACCACGAGCTGCCGTACCAGCTCGAGCCGTACCAGGAACTGCCGTACCAGCTTGAGCCATACCAGCTGCTGCCGTACCAGGAACTGCCATACCAGCTGGAGCCGTACCAGCTCGAGCCGTACCACGAGCTGCCGTACCAGCTGGAGCCGTTGAACGTCGCGAGCAGCTGCGACGCGGCGTCGTACGGGTTGAGCTGCGCGCTGACCTCACCCGACAGCGGCGACGCGACGACGGTGCCGTTGGCGTCCGCCAGCTGGACGTTCACGGTGCCGCGGTCGGCCTGAAGGGAACCGAGGCCGTTGGACGGGACGAGACCGACGTTGGCGACACCGGCCGGCGCGCTGAACGCTGCGGCGTAACCGTCGACGAGACCGGCACCGACGGCCATGCGGTCAGCCGATGCGTCAGCGCGGGCGGTGGACATGAGCGCGAACTTCACGCGGTCCGGCGTCCACGTCGGGTTGGCGGAGAGGATGTCGGCGACGAGGCCGGACACAACCGCGGTGGACATCGACGTACCGGAACCGCGGCGGTACGGCGCGGGCGTGTCGGGGCCAGGCGGGAACTGGGTCGTGATCGTCGCGCCGGGTGCGGCGAGCGAGATCAGGTGACCGCCAGGAGCGACGACGTCGGGCTTCGCGAGACCGTCAGCAGCTGTGGGGCCGCGGGCGGAGAAGTTCGGCACCGAGTCGTCGGCGAGCGTCGTCGTGCCCTGGTCGTCGATCGCGCCGACGGTGATGATGTAGGGGTCGTCGGCAGGCTTGTCGATCGTGCTGGCGGCCGGGCCGAGGTTCGACGCGGAGACGAGGGTGACGATGCCCGCCTGCCACGCCTTCTCCACTGCGAAGTCGAGCGGCGACAGCAGGTAGGACTGCGTGCCGTTTGTGCCGAGCGACAGGTTCAGGACCTGGATGCCATAGACGTCCTTGAACGCGATGACCCACTGAAGCGCGGCGATGATCGTCGACACATCGGCGGAGCCGTCGGCGCTCGCGACCTTGACCGACACGAGCTTGGCCTGGGGCGCGACGCCGGTGAACGTGCCGTGCGAGGCAGCGCCGGTGCCGTCGATGAGACCCGCGAGGAACGTGCCGTGTCCGTAGAGGTCATCGCACGTGCCGTCGGCGCTGAAGTTGACGCAGTCCGCGGTGTTTCCGCCGCCGACACCGACCGTGACGAGGTTGCTCGAGGTGTCGGCCATCGGCGTGACGCCGGTGTCGATCAGCGCGACTGTGACGCCTTGGCCGGACGCGCCCGCAGCCCGCAGCTGGTTGGCGTGGACGACGTTCTTGTAGACGTCAGCCGGACCGTGGTTGCCGTGCCCGCCACCCGGCAGGTTGCCCTGCACGGTGGTGGAGCCGTCGATGGTGACGTAGCGAACGCCGGGGATGTGGGCCACGCGTGGGATGTCGCGGGCCGGGACCTTGGCGGAGAAGCCACCGATGATCGGGAGGTCGTGGGTGATCCGGCCGCCCATGCGGGTGACGGCGGACTCGGCGGTGCGCGCGCCCTGGACGATGATGCCGACGGTGCCCTGCACTGCGTGGAGCGACGGGTCGACGATTGCGCCGCCGGTCGTGGAGCCTGCGATGGGAGCCGTCACGAGCCAGCTGGCGACGGCGGCAAGGACCGCGAGTGGCGCGATCGTGCGGCGCCGAGCGGCAACTGCAGCCATGGTCACACCCTCCGTAAGCGTCTCGTCACACAGGGTCGGCTGACTAGACCCGCGGAGTCATCACTAGGCGGGGTGGTTGTGCATAGTCCTTTGTGACTAGAACCGCCGCGGAGACGGGCGGCGTGGGTCGGCGCAGTAGGACATTTCCGAAAGCGGTGTCACCCGTTCGGGCCAGCGCTCTGCCGCGATGATCCCTGCACTGTCCGGTCCGAAAGGACTCATCAGATCGAGTATCAACGACAGCGGGATGCCGGCTTCGAGTAGTCGCATCGGCGACCTTGCATCAGCGTTTGGATCAGGGTCGGGCGGGTCGATCACCTCCATGTCCAGGGCTTCGGCATCGCCGCCGGGCCGCAGCACCGCCGTCCGGGCGAGCCCGGCCGGGCGATCGGCGTCTGGCCTACCAGGCGGTGTCGTCGTAGCCCCAGCGGACGGCCTCGGGCTGCGTTGTTTCGCGGATGTAGGCGATGTCCTCGGCGGTGAGCCTGGTGCGCCATGACTCGCTCAACGCGACGTCGGCTTCGGCAACCGCCGCGGCCTCGATGTCGGGACTGAACGGAACGCCGACGCGGTCGAACAACGCGCGGAACGTCTCGACCGGCGCGGCGCTCGACTCCTCATGCCGTACGACGAACGGATCGCGCGGCGCGAGGTCGCCGTCAAGCATCGAGCCATAGACGACGCGCCAGAAAAGCGTGACGCGGTGCAGCATCGGGCCGGTGCGGCCGAGCGTCGGCTCCATCTCCGCGCGCCACGGCTCGAGCCGTTTCATGAGCTGCGGCTGGGCAAGCAGATTCTCGAAGTCGTAGTCCCAGCCGAGCCGCATCAGGCTGCTGACGAAACCGGCCGGGTGCCGTACACACAGCACGACCGTCATGTCATGCCGGTCCTGAAGGTGACGCGCCAGAAGCACCGCGAGCGGATCCTTCAGCAGCGGCACCCGGTGATGACGGCGCGCATCGCGGAACTGCCAGCGGCGGCGGATCTCGCGGGCGACCGTCTCGG
>JAFAQI010000500.1 GCA_019246495.1 Frankiales bacterium
CCGTCGACACGAAGCTGCACTGGCAGCCGAAGGGGCCGAACGGCATCGACATGCCACCCGGCTACTCGCAGTCGGCCGAGAGGTTCGCCCGCGTCACCGGCATGGGCGCGGCCGTCACGACCCAGCCGGGCAACCCCAACATCGTCTACATCGGCAACATGGGCGGCCTTTGGAAGAGCACCAACGCCGGTCGCACCTGGCGCAACCTCACGGGTGACAAGCTGCCGCGCGTCGCCATCGGTGCGATCGGCGTCGACCCGCAGCACCACAACACCATCTACGTCGGCACCGGCATCAGCTACCTCACGCTGTCCGGTGACGCGAACGGCACCGGTGTCTACGTCACCCACAACGGCGGCAAGACCTGGACCCGACCGAAGCAGAACACCGAGGGCTACGGCAGCAACGCGATCGCGATCAGCAAGACCGCGGTCTTCTATGCGTCCAACCGCGGGCTCTACCGGCTCGACAAGGCACATGCCGGCAAGGGATTCGTCCGCGTCCACCTGCCGACCAACGCTGCCGGCACACACGAGGACCCGGGCTTCCTCGCCAACTGGATCAGCGACGTCGTCGTCCGGCCGGGCCATCCCAACGAGGTGACGGCAGCGGTTGGTTTCCCGCTCGGCCGTTACAAGCTGCCGAGCGGTCACATCGCCGCGCAGGGCAACGGTCTCTACCGCTCGACCAACGGCGGCGTCTCGTTCAAGCGCCTCGCCGCGGCAAACCTCGGTTGCAAGGCACCAGCGCCGTGCACGGCTGTCGATCCGAGCGCGAGCTCGGACCCGCTCGGTCGGATCCGCCTCGCGTACGGGCAGGCGCCGGGCCAGGACGGTGTGCTGTGGGCCGCGATCAGTGATGCCGGCCTCGCGCGCGGCATTCAGCCGGCCGGCCTCGACACGTTGCCGTCCACTCCCGCCGGTTCGCTCAACAAGACCAACACGACGTTCAATGGCCTCTTCCGCTCCGACAACGACGGCAGTTCGTGGACGCTCAAGGCGAGTCCCGCGACGATGGAGACGTCGGAGAACAGCCTGCTCTCCAGCTACGGCGCGCTCGGCTACGGCATCGGCGTACAGGGGTTCTACAACCTGTGGGTCGCGACTGACCCGAAGGTGAAGGACCAGGTCTACCTCGGGCTCGAGGAGGTCTTCGAGTCGCAGGCGAACGCCGGTCCGGCGCCGGTCCCCGGCGTGCCCGACCCGGCGAAGTTCACGACGATCGAGCGGTACGCCGACCTGTGCGGCTTCCTGCTCTACTTCCAGAACGTCCCGCTGACGTATGGCAAGTCCTGCCCGGGTGTCACGCCGATCATCGGCGGGATGTCGACGCATCCCGACCAGCACGCGGCGATCGTCGTACCCACCAAGAACGGCTCGCGCATCTACAGCGGCAACGACGGCGGTTTCTTCCGGCAGGACAGCCACCAGCTGTCGCAGTCGGCCAACCCGGCGCAGGTCGGCTTCGACAACCAGCACTGGCAGGCGGTCAACACGCTGTCGACCACCGAGCCCTACCACGTGGCGCTCAAGCCCGACGGCGAGACGATCGCTGCGTTGCAGGACAACGGCTCGGTGCTCGTGCGCAAGAGTGGCAAGGGCATTGAGGTCTGCGGCGGCGACGGCGTGTTCGTGCTGCCCACACCCGACCCGGATGTCTGGTACTGCAGCACGCCCAACGCCGTCGTCTACTACACGACCAACCACGGCAAGACCATCACCGCGATTCCGCCCGGTGCCCCGACCAACAGCGGTCCGACCGGGGCGACGTTCACGTCACCCATCGCGATCGACCCGACCGACCCGAAGCACCTGGTCGCGGCGGCCGAGGACGTGTGGGAGACGACCAAGGGCACGAACACGCAGGTGCTCTATGACACCGTCGCCACCGGCACGATCGTGAGCACCGACTGGACACAGTCGTTTGACGCGGGCGCGACGCCGCGCACCAACCCGACGACTGGCGCGACCTACAAGTGGTCGGCCACGGCCCTCGCGGTGCGCGGGCCGGTGATCTACGGCGCGGTGTGTGGTGCGTGCCGCGGTGCGTTCACGCCGGCCAAGCTTCTCGTGTCGAAGATCGAGACCAACGTGAAACCGGGCTGCACGCCCGCGAAGGCGTCGAGCAAGTGCTGGCATCTCGCCAAGAGCATCGGCTTGCCGCACGGCTGGATCTCCAGCGTCGTGCTCGACCCGCGTGATCGTCGTACGGTCTATGTCGCCGTCGGTCAGGAGAACCTGTTCGAGTACAACACCAAGCAGACCGGTCCGGCCAAGGTGCTCGTGAGCCACGACGGCGGCGACCACTTCACCGACATCACCGGCGACCTGCCGCGGACCGAGGCACGTGGCCTGGTGCTGCGCAACCGCAACCTCATCGTCGCCACCGACGTCGGTGTCTTCACCGACTCGCTCACCGGCGGTACGACGTCGGCGCGGCGCTGGTCGCGGCTCGGCAGCGGGCTTCCGCAGGGCATCGTCGTGCGTGACATCTATCTCGACCCGAGCGGGCGCCACCTGCTGGCCGCCGTCTACGGCCGCGGCGCGTGGGAGCTCACGTTCGCGCACAAGGCCCCGTCGAGCAGCGGGCCCGGCAAGTCGGGCAGCCCGACGTCCAACGGTGGGTCGTCCGGCGGAAAGGGTCTGGCCGCGACCGGTCTCGCACCGGCGGTCGGATACGTCGCACTCGCTCTTCTCGCGCTTACTCTGTTCCTCGCCGCCGCACTACGACGACGCCGCCGCCCTAGCTTGACTGCATGACGCAGGCAGCGGGCACCGAGCCGAAGGGGCGAACCGGCATCCATGCGTCGGACGGGCAGCGCATCTCCCGTCGGCTCGACGCTCTCGCCACCCAGCCGTTCCGCGCCCGCTTTCACCTGTCCGCACGTGACGCCGCCACGTGCCGCGTCCGCGGCCGCGACACGATCGCCGTCCACGCGGCCGACCTCATCGCCGCCCGTCTTGCGCCGGCCTCACCACGCAAGGACGGCAAGCAGACGCCGTACCGTGGCCACCCGGTGTTCGTCGCCCAGCACGCGACCGCCACGTGCTGCCGCACCTGCCTCGCCCGCTGGCACGACATTCCCGCCGGTCGGGCACTCACCGCCGACGAACAGCTCTACGTCGTC
>JAFAQI010000015.1 GCA_019246495.1 Frankiales bacterium
CCGTGCCGGTGGCGGCGGACCATGGGTCCGCGACCGCGAACCCCGCCGGCGTGGGCGCGGTGCCCACGGCGGTCCGGATGGTCTCGGCCACCGCCTCGGGGGTCGCGGACGACGCAACTACATGGGCGACGCCGAGCTGGCGCAACCGGCGTTCGGCATCCTCGGCGCCGTCCGGCACCAAACCGATGACCGCAACGCCGGCGACAGACAGGCGGGTCAGGGCGTCGCGATCCAGCCGCCGGAAGTCGGCCGACACGACAGCGGCGCGGGCCAACCCCGCGGTCGCCGCAGCGAGCGCGTCGGCGAGGTCGGTGCACCGTCGTACGACGTGGACACCGTGCTGGCCGGCGCCGAGCGCGGCCACCATCGCCGCCTCCCACTCCTGGTCGGAGACGGCGGTGAGCACCGCGATGCTCATGACCCCGCGCCGGTTGCCGTCGGCACCGCCACGAGGTCGATGCTTCCGCTCTCCACCGCGTGCACCACATCGGCGACCTTGGCGATCGGCACGGCGAGCACGACCGAGACCGACGAGTCGGCGCCGAAGGTCCGCGAACCGCCGCTGCGGGATTGAACCGCTGCCCCGGCCAGCACGAGCGTCGGCGCCGGCACCGCCTGACCGGCGGCTGCCTTGGGTGTCAGGTAGACGTCGACCAGCTGCCCGCGTTGCAGGTCGTCACTGAGATGCCCGGCCGCCACCGGCACCGTGACGAATCGGCTCGCCGGCGCCGGACCGGTGCCGGCCAGCGCTGCGGCGGGAAGCAGCTCACCGGCGCCGACGTAACGGGTGACGACGTAGCCGACGGGCGCGGCACCGGCCGCGACGTAGTGACCGGCCTGTCCGTGCAGCCGCACCTGCCCGACGGTGAGGTCGGCCGACGTCAGGTGCTCGCCGGGAGCGAGGTCGCGGGCAGCGACGTAGACCTTCGTGTAGTGGTCCGCCGATGCGAGCACCCGCGCCCCCGCGACGATCGACAGCAGGACCAGCAGGATGCCGAGCACAAGCCGCGCGTCGAGCCAACGCGGCGCGGCCAGCCTGACCGCCCGCGGCGACGTGAGTTCTGCCACCGCTTCACCCCCCGGCGCAAACGTCAACGTGTCGTCACACATCGTGACGCACCGGATGGGGATCGCGCACCGGACGTTGGCCGCCTGTGGACGAGCGCGCGAGACCGGCGTAGGCCGGTGCCACACTGCCCCCGATGCCACCGATCAGCAGCGGGTCCGGCGACGGTCCGCGGTTCCTGTTGTTGTCCGACGTCGCCGAGATCCTCAACATCTCCGCCGCCCAGGCCTACGCGCTGGTGCGCAACCGCGAGCTGCCGGCCATCAAGGTCGGCGGCCGCGGGCAGTGGCGGGTGGAGCGCGACCAGCTCGAGGCCTATATCAAGCGCGCGTACGACGAGACGCAGGCATTCCTCGAGGCCCACCCCTACGGCAAGGGCGACGAGGAGATCTAAACAGCGCGAACGAGCGCCAGCGCGGCGAGGCTTATCGTCCGCAAGCCCCGCACGTTGCCGGCCCGCCGCGGCTCGCCTGCCGGGTGCTCGGCGAGGTCGACGAAGTCGCTGCCCACCCGATCGAGGGTGCCGCTGAACACCGTCCCATCGCGCAGGGCGAGGGTCACCGGCGACCGGTCGCGGGCGATGACGCGCAAGGCGTAGCCGAGCCCGAGCCGCTCGCTGACTCCGTCGTCGGGAGCCGGCGCGGCGTGCGGACCGAGTCCGGACACCCACAGCACCGCAGCGGCGGCGGCGAGCAGCTCCGACCGGCCCGCGTCGCGGAGCAGCACCCAGTCCGGCCCGACTCCGTCGACGGTGCCCTCCAGGACGCCTGCGCCGGCGAGGCCGATCGTCAGGCGCTGGCCGGCTGCGGCGCGGAGCCGGTCGGCAATCGACTGCTGCCCGGCTTCCCAGCGCGCGCGGTCGGCGACCTCACCCGCGAGCTCAGCAGCGTCCGCGGCCTCGAGCTGCGCCTCCAGGTCGCCGAACAACGCCTCCCACCGCACCTGCCCAGTCTCCGCCAGCTCTCCCGCGTTTATCAACCACAAGCAAACGAAGGCTATTGACATCATACGCGCGCTGCCATAGACAAGCGAATGCACGCAAATGGAGGCAACATGGGCACCGGGCGCCTTGACGCAGCTGCTCGCTGGCGGTTGCTCGGCCTCGGATGTGCTGCGCTCGGAGCCGTGGCCGTCCTGGTCGCCTGCCGACCGGTCGCCGGCGGCGGTCCCGACCGGGATCTGGTGGCCGGCGCTGCCGACCTCGCCTAGCTGCTCGCGCTCTACCTCGCACTCGCCGTTGCCGCGACGTGTGCCGCGGCGCTGCGGCCGGCCGGCCGGCTGCAGCAGCGCGTCGGCCGGCTCGTGCCCGCCGGTGTGGCCCGCCTCGTCGAGGTCGTCGCCGGCTCAGGACTTGCCGTCGCTCTCGTCGCGGGTGCCGCCGGGCCCGCGTCGGCGGCCGGCGAAGACAGCCACCGGTCCCAACCGCACGCGACCGCTCTGCCGAGTGTGGACTGGCCCGGGACCCCCGCCGTTGCAACGCCGAGTCCGGCGCCGTCCGCGCCGGGCACGTCACGTCCCGTCCCCCGCCCGGCACCCGCGCGGCTGGTCCGCACCCGGCCGCTGCCCGCTCGACCTCCCGTCGTCGCCCCCGCGCCACGCGCGCAGCCCACGTCGTCGCCGAGCATCGGTGCCACCCACCGGGCGGCAGCGTCGGTGGTCGTGCGGCCCGGCGACTCGCTGTGGACGATCGCCGCGCGGCGGCTCGGCCGCCGGGCGACGCCTACCGCCGTGGCCGCCAGCTGGCCGCGTTGGTGGGCCACCAACCGCTCCGTTATCGGAGCGAACCCCGACCTCATCCATCCCGGCCAACGGCTGACGCCGCCCCACCACGACCT
Source organism: Frankiales bacterium (assembly GCA_019246495.1). GTDB lineage: Bacteria > Actinomycetota > Actinomycetes > JAFAQI01 > JAFAQI01 > JAFAQI01. The sequence continues at coordinate 2,902 of JAFAQI010000015.1, forward strand.
GCGGAGGCAGCAATGACGACCACCCCGACCCGGCCCCGGCTCCGCCTCCTGCCTCCGCCACCACTCGACCCGCCGTACGACGACGAGCGCGGGCCCAACGCACCGGTGATGGACGGCACGCTCGCCCTCGCGTTCCCGCAACCGGTCGACACTGTGCCGCTCCGGCTGGTTCCGCCCGCCGCCGGACCGGCCCACGGCGCGCCCGCCGTCGATGCGCGGCAATGGACTCGGCGGCTCGCCCAGGCGGTGATCGAGGTGCTCGTAGGCGCACGGTCGGCCGCGCAGCTCAGTCGCTACGCGACGTTCGACGTGCTGCAGTTGCTCGAGCGCTCGACCGGCCGGCTCGCGGCGAGACGATCCGGGCCGGTCACCCGGCCAGTCGTCGCGTCGGTCCACGTCTGCGAGCCGCGACCCGGCGTCGCTGAAGGTTGTGCGGTCATCGACACCGGCAACCGGCGCCGCGCGCTCGCGCTCCGGCTCGAAAGCCGTAACGGCCAGTGGCAGTGCACCGCGATCCAGATCTGCTGAAGCGAAATCGGGCCGTCGAGCCGCGCGACCTAGCGCGCGGCTCCGTGGCAACGCTTGAACTTGCGACCCGAGCCGCACGGACATGGCGCGTTGCGCGAGACCTCGCCGAACGTCGCGGAGTCGGACGAGCCATCCGGCCGGGTCACCTCGCGGGTGCGCTGCACTCCGCCCTCGCCGTCGACCGTAGGCGCGGAGTACTGCAGGCCGGCGGGTCGGTTGGGCTGACCCAGCACCTGGCCGAGGACGTCGGCGACGCGCTGTCGCTCGTCCGCGGGTTCGCCGAGTGGCGGCGGCGCCTGCTGGCTCTCGACACCGTCGACGAACGCGGCTGGCGCACCGGACGGAACCGGCTCCCCGGGTAGGCCGATTTGCGGCGTCGGCTCGCCGAACGGCGACGGCGGGAGCGCGTCGTACCCGTCGTGGCTGCCACCGAACGTGGGCGCTGGCTCGTCCGCGGGCGGCTCTTCCTCGGCCTGGATCTCGAGGTTGAACAGGAACCCGACGGACTCCTCCTTGATGCCGTCCATCATGGCGCCGAACATGTCGAACGCCTCGCGCTGGTACTCGACGAGCGGGTCGCGCTGGCCATAGCCGCGCAGACCGATGCCTTCTTGCAAGTAGTCCATCTCGTAGAGGTGCTCGCGCCACTTGCGGTCGAGCACGGAGAGGATGACGCGCCGCTCCAGCTCGCGGAGCACTTCCGCACCGAGCTCTTCCTCGCGCTGCTTGTAGGCGTTGAGCGCGTCTGCCGTCAGTTCTTCGACGAGGAACTCGCTCGACAGCCCGCCGCCGGAACGGTCGTCGAGTTCCTGGTGCGACATGCTCACCGGGTAGAGCTGCTTGAGGCCGGTCCACAGCGTGTCGAGGTCCCAGTCCTCGGGATAACCCTCGCTCGTCGCGCCGGCGACGTAGTCGCGCACGACGTCTTCGATCATGTTGGTGATCTGCTCGTGGATGTCGTCACCGAGCAGCACGCGACGGCGCTCGTCGTAGATGACGGTGCGCTGCTTGTTGAGCACCTCGTCGTACTTCAGGACGTTCTTGCGGATCTCGAAGTTCTGCTGCTCGATCTGCGTCTGCGCGCTGCGAATCGACCGCGACACCATCTTCGACTCGATCGGCACGTCCTCCGGCAGGTTAAGCCGGTCCATGATCGCCTCGACCATGTGCGCGTTGAACAGGCGCATGAGGTCGTCGCCGAGTGACAGGTAGAAGCGCGACTCCCCCGGGTCGCCCTGACGGCCGGAGCGGCCGCGGAGCTGGTTGTCGATGCGCCGTGACTCGTGCCGCTCGGTGCCGAGGACGTAGAGACCGCCGAGTCCGACGACCTCCTCGTGCTCGGCCGCGACCGAGCCTTTCGCCTTCTCGAGGGCGTCAGGCCACGCGGCCTCGTATTCCTCGGGGGTCTCGATCGGTGAGAGACCGCGAGCCGCAAGCTCGGCCGCAGCCATGAACTCGGGGTTGCCGCCGAGCATGATGTCGGTGCCGCGGCCGGCCATGTTGGTGGCGACCGTGACCGCACCCTTGCGGCCGGCCTGCGCGACGATCTGCGCTTCCTTCTCGTGGAACTTCGCGTTCAACACCTCGTGCGGCACGCCGCGACGCAGGAGCAGACCGGACAGCAGCTCGCTCTTCTCGACGCTCGTCGTGCCGACGAGGACCGGCTGGCCCTTCTCGTGCCGCTCGACGATGTCCTCGACGACCGCCTGCCACTTGGCTTCCTCGGTCTTGTAGACGACATCGGGCTGGTCGAGGCGCACCATCGGGCGGTTGGTCGGGATCGGTACGACGCCGAGCTTGTAGACCTGGTCGAACTCCGCAGCCTCGGTCATCGCCGTGCCGGTCATGCCGCCGAGCTTGTCGTAGAGCCGGAAGTAGTTCTGCAGTGTGATCGTCGCGAGGGTCTGGTTCTCCTGCTTGATCTCGACGCCCTCTTTGGCCTCGATCGCCTGGTGCATGCCCTCGTTGTAACGACGGCCGTGCAGGATGCGGCCGGTGAACTCGTCGACGATGAGAACCTCGCCGTTCATCACGACGTAGTCCTTGTCGCGCTTGAACAGCTCCTTGGCTTTGAGCGCGTTGTTGAGGTAGCCGACGAGCGGCGTGTTGACCGCTTCGTAGAGGTTGTCGATGCCGAGCTGGTCCTCGACCTTTTCGATCGCCGACTCGCCGACCGACATGGTGCGCTTGCCCTCGTCGCACTCGTAGTCCTCGTCGCGCTTCAGCTGCGCGGCGATGCGTGCGAACTCGACGTACCACTTCACCGACAGGTCCGACGGTCCGCTGATGATGAGCGGCGTTCGCGCCTCGTCGATGAGGATCGAGTCGGTCTCGTCGACGATCGCGTAGTTGTGCCCGCGCTGGACGAGCTCCTCGGCGCTCCACGCCATGTTGTCGCGCAGATAGTCGAAACCGAACTCGTTGTTCGTGCCGTAGGTGATGTCGCAGCCGTACGCCGCCCGGCGCTCTGCAGGCGACTGCTGCGACAGGATCACGCCGACGGTGAGGCCGAGGAAGCGGTGCACCCGTCCCATCCACTCGGCGTCACGGCGGGCGAGGTAGTCGTTGACCGTGACGACGTGGACGCCCCTGCCGGAGATGGCGTTGAGGTACGCCGGCAGCACACCGGTCAGCGTCTTGCCCTCGCCGGTCCGCATCTCGGCGATGTTGCCCATGTGGAGCGCGGCACCACCCATGACCTGCACGTCGAAGTGCCGCTGGCCGAGCGTGCGCCGGGCCGCCTCGCGGCCGACCGCGAAGGCCTCGACCAGGAGGTCGTCGACGGTCTCGCCGTCGGCGAGCCGCTTCTTGAAGACGTCGGTCTCGGCGCGCAGCTCGGCGTCGGACAGGGCCTTGATGTCGTCCTCGATGGCGTTGACGGCATCCGCGATCGACCGCAACCGGCGCAGGATCTTGCCCTCGCCGGCACGGAGCAGCTTCTGCAGGACCACACGCACTCCTCAGGCTGGGCAACGACCGTTCGTCACTCTAGGCGTGTCAACGCGCGAGGATGCCCCGATGGAGCCCGTCGAGATCCGGACAGACCGGCTGCTGCTGCGCCCCTGGCAGCCGACGGACGCGCCCGCGGTGCTCGCGGCCTGCAGCGATCCGCTGAACCAGGCGTGGACCACGCTGCCGTCGCCCTACACCGCCGACCATGCCCGGACCTACGTGGAGGAGCTGGCGCCGACGGCCTGGGCGAGCGGGACGGCGTACGCGTTCGCCGTCACCGACCGTGACAGCGGCGAGGTGCTGGCCAACGTCGCGCTCCGGCCCTCGGCCGCCCACGGCAACCACGACGTCGGCTACTGGGCCGCCCCCGGCGCCCGGGGCCG
>JAFAQI010000509.1 GCA_019246495.1 Frankiales bacterium
TTGTGTCTCGGGGAGATCGCGCCTCACGGGCCGCATCGCCGTGCGATGTAGTGGCTATTGCCCATAGTCACAACTAACCGCCCGATCATGTCCGTTTGCCCGGTTCTCGGCGGCGGTGCAAACCGGGCAGTGTTGGCGTCGACCGCACAACCCACCCTTAATCCCACACGGGGGAGCACATGCAAGGAACGTTTCGTGCCCGGGCGCGACGCATCGTCCAGGGCGCAGTCGCCGCCGGCGCGGTGATGGCGACCGCCACCGGCTGCATCTGGGGCAACACGAGCGACAACTCGCTGCCCGCCAACACGACCGCCGCCACCTACCCCTCGACCGTCTCGGTCGGAGCCGGCACCGGCACCTTCGACCCCACCGGCGAAGGCAATGTCCTCGACGGCATGATCGCCGTGCTCTGTGGCTTGCGCGCTCCCAGTGCTCTCGTGACCACCAACAGCGTGGACGCCGTGCTGGAAGGACCGGCCGGCGGCAAGGTGTCGCTCCTGAGCGGCTTCACGGGTGTGCTACCGCACGATGTGATCGTCATCGACCCGACGCTCTACTCCTACATCAGCGGCTACGTGTCATCGCTCAACCCGACGAACATCAGCAGCGTGAACCCGCGCAAGATCTTCGCCACTCCCGCGGCGCGCCGGCACGCGATCGTCGTGCCCAACGCCCAGCGGAACAAGGTGCTGAAGAAGCTGGTACACCAGTTCAACAAGACGACTGCGCACGCCAACGTCACGGCCGGCAGCACCCCGGCTCCTACCCTTCAGCTGTCGGACTTTGCCGCGTGCCTTCCCTCGTTCGCACTTCCGTCCCAGCTGGTCATCATCAGCACGGGCGCGTCAGTGCTCAACTCGCTGCCCAGCCCAGCACCGGCAGCGCCGTACGGGACTGACCTGTCGGGCTTCCTCGGCTCGAATCCCCAAGGCGACTGGCACCTGTGGGTCAACTCGACCGGGGCGACCACCTACAACAAGCCCAAGTTCGTCTTCTTCCCGAGGCCGGCCCACTTCATCAACGTCCCGACCCCGGTGCCCGCCGGCGACCTCGGCAGCTGGTTCCTGCTGCTGGCGTCGCACAACGACATCAAGAAGCCGTTCGTCGACGCCGGCAACTTCACGGCCACCGGTGACGACAGCGCGGCTACGCCGGTGACGCTGACGATGAAGGTCAACCACGACCAGAACATCGTGAACCCGACCGGTCAGGTCGACTTCATCGAGTGCACGACGCCGCTGTGCGACGGCAACACGGTCGGGACGGCTCCGCTGGTCCCGAACGGTGATGGGTCGAGCACCGCCACGCTGACGCTGCCGGCCGGTTCGGTCGGTGCCGGTGAGCACAAGTACAAGGCCGTCTACTACGGCGACCCGAACTTCGACATGCTCGTCGCGGCGCCGCAGTCCATCACGGTGCCGGGGGCAAGCTCCTGACCCGGTCAAACTAAGACGCCTGTGCCGCGCCCGCTCCTGCGGGCGCGGCACAGTTGCGCGCGGATAGTTTGGCCGCATGGCATCGTCCATCGACCCTGACCGGCTACCGGAGGCCACGCACCGGCTGGCCGAGGACCAGGCGCCGGAACAGCCGGCGCCGGACGCCGACACCCGCGAAAAGCAGCGCGGCCCGGTCACGCTGCGCCGGCGCCAGGTGCAGGCCGGCACCACGGACCAGCGACTCCTCGACACCCGCGGACCGTCCGACTGGGTGCACACGGACCCGTGGCGGGTGCTGCGCATCCAGTCGGAGTTCGTCGAGGGTTTCGGCCTGCTCGCCGAGATTCCCAAGGCCGTGAGTGTCTTCGGGTCCGCCCGCACGAAGCCCGGCTCACCCGAGTACCTCGCCGGCGAGCAGCTCGGCAGCGCGCTTGCTCGCGCCGGTTACGCCGTTATCACCGGGGGTGGCCCCGGCATCATGGAGGCCGTCAACAAGGGCACCTGTCAGGCAGGCGGCACGTCCGTCGGGCTCGGCATCGAGCTGCCGTTCGAGCAGCGGATCAACGACTGGGTCGACATCGGCATCAACTTCCGCTACTTCTTCGCGCGCAAGACGATGTTCGTGAAATACGCGCAAGCGTTCGTCGTCATGCCCGGCGGGTTCGGCACGCTCGACGAGCTGTTCGAGGCCCTCACCCTCGTCCAGACCGGCAAGGTCACGTCGTTCCCCGTCGTGCTGTTCGGCACGGCGTACTGGTCGGGTCTCGTCGACTGGATCCGCGCCACCCTCCTCGCCGAGGGCAAGGTCAACGAGGCTGACCTGGAGCTGCTTCAGCTGAGCGACGACGTCGACGAGGTGGTCGACATCATCCGCGACTCCGAGCGCGGCTGACTCCTGCATGGCGACCATCTGCGTGTTCTGCGCCTCGAGCGAGCACATCGACCAGCGGTACGTCGACCTCGCCGCCGAGGTCGGCACCGAGCTCGCCCGCCGCGGACACGAGCTGGTGAGTGGCGGTGGCAGCGTGTCCTGCATGGGCGCCGTGGCCAACGCAGCGCGGGCCGGAGGTGCGCGAACTGTCGGCGTCATCCCCGGTCAGCTTCTCGAGTGGGAGGTGGCTGACGAGGCGGCCGACGAGCTGATCGTCACCCCCGACATGCGCGTCCGGAAGGGCGAGATGGATCGCCGGGCGGACGCCTTCCTCACGCTGCCGGGAGGTCTCGGCACCTTGGAGGAGCTGCTCGAGATCTGGGTGGCCCGCGTGCTCCGCATGCATGACAAGCCGCTGGTCGTGCTCGATCCGGACGGCGTCTTCGCTCCGCTCCGCCAGCAGGTCGACGAGCTCGTCGCCGCCGGCTTCGCCCGGCCGTCGGTGCGCGACGCCGTGGCCTGGGCGAGCGACGTGGCGAGCGCTTTCGACCTGCTCGAACAGCCGCGACCCCAGCTCCCGCCGGCCGTCGAGGAAGTCCTCGAGTCGGAGCCCTGACCTTCGTCAGGCGAGGCCGCGGCGGGTCACCGCCGGTGGCCGGTCTCCGCGGATCGTCGCGATCATGTCGAGGGTGTCTCGCGTCTCCCGGACGTTGTGGGCCCGGAACACCCGTGCTCCTGCAAGTGCGCAGACGGCGGTCGTGGCAAGCGTGCCGACCAGCCGCTCCGGCACCGGCCGGTCCAACGCCTCCCCGATGAAGTCCTTGTTGGACAGCGACACCAGCACCGGCCAGCCCGTTGCGACGAGCTCGCCCAGCCGGCGAGTGACCTCCAGCGAGTGCCAGGTGTTCTTGCCGAAGTCGTGCCCGGGATCGACGAGCACCGACTCGCGCGCCACGCCGACCTCGACGGCACGGTCGGCCAGGGCCGTCGTCCGGGCGATGAGGGACGCGACGACGTCGTCGTACGCCAGCCGATGCGGGCGGGTGCGCGGCTGCACCCCGCCGGCGTCCGTGCAGACGAGCGCGGCGTCGTGCGCCGCAGCCACCTCGGCGAGCGCGGGGTCGACGCCGCCCCAGGCGTCGTTGACCACGTCTGCGCCCTCAGCGAGGCAGGCGGCGGCTACCTCCGCCCGCCAGGTGTCCACCGAGATCACCGCGTCGGGATGAGCCGCCCGCACGGCGGCGACGAACGGCGCCGTACGACGGATCTCTTCCGCCGCGTCGACGGTCGCGCCAGGACCGGCCTTCACCCCGCCGATGTCGAGGAGATCTGCGCCCTCGGCGAGCGCGCGGGCGGCCGCATCGAGCGCGGCGCCGTCGGCGAAGGTCGCGCCCTTGTCATAGAAGGAGTCGGGTGTCCGGTTGATGATCGCCATGACGAGCAGCCGGTCGTCGTCGAACGTCCGACGACCCAGCCGAAGCGACATTCATGACACGATGCCGCATCGAAGCAGCGGCAGGTGACGGAGGCGTGCGGTGTTCGTCCTCGAGGTGATCGTGGGCGTCGTCCTGCTCGCGGCGGTCGCCTTCGTGGCCTCCCATGACGTGCGGGGTCTCGACGAGACCGATGCGAGCACGGCCGACGTCGGCGTGCCGCAGGGACGGCTGATCCGCAGCGACGACATCGACCGGCTGCGGTTCCGCGTCGTCGGCGGCTGGTGGGGAGCGGTCCGCGGCTACCGCTACACCGACGTCGACGAGGCGCTCGCGGCCGTGCAGCAGGCCCTCGCTGCGCACGAGGAGCGCGCGAGCGGCAGCTCTGCGCGCGGCCGGCCCGGCGCTCGCAGCGCAGGAGACGTTCCGCCCGCTCAGTCATGACCGCGGCAGTGCCGGGACCGGACGGACGCCTCCGCTGTGCTTGGGCGCTTTCGGCACCCGACTACGTCAGCTACCACGACGACGAGTGGGGGACCTGGTCACTCGACCGCGCTGGCCCGGAGGCGGACCGGGTCATGTTCGAGCGACTGAGCCTGGAGGCATTCCAGTCCGGCCTCTCCTGGCTGATCATCCTGCGCAAGCGCGAGGCATTCCGTACCGCCTTCGCCGGCTTCGATCCGCAGCGGGTCGCGGGGTTCGGCAGCGGCGACGTCGAACGGCTCCTGTCCGATGCCGGGATCGTGCGCAACCGCAGCAAGATCGAGGCCACCGTCGCCAACGCTCGCGCCGCGCTCGGCCTGCCGCAAGGGTTGGCGCCGCACCTCTGGTCGTTCGCGCCGAAGTCGTCCAAAGCCAAAGGTGAGATCCCGACGACTAGCCCGGA
>JAFAQI010000045.1 GCA_019246495.1 Frankiales bacterium
CCAGCCGGAGATGTCATCGACGAAGCCGTTGTGGTCGTCGTCCTTGTGGTTGGAGAAGCGCGCGATCAGGTCCTCGGGGTCGAGGTAGCCGTTCTTGTTCGCGTCATGCACACGCGGGTCGTGGATGTAGTCCTGGATGTTGACGACGCCATCGCGGTTGAGGTCGTAGCGGCCGTGCGTCCGGCCCTTTGCGTCCTTCGGCAACGGCAGCTCACCGGTGTTGATGTAGACCTGGTCCTGCAGATCTCGCGCGCCGGGGTAGAACCAGTTGATGCCGGCTTCGACGTAGGCCATGACGATCTTCGGGTCGCCGGTCGTGTAGGTGTGCCACGCCTTGTCGATGCTCATGCCGGCGGCTCCGCCGGGGTCGTGCGCGTTGGGCGTGCACTTCGACTCGAACGAGTAGAAGTAGTGCAGTTCCTGGTTGAGGTTCCCCTGCTGGCAAGCGGACGGTCCTTGCGCGTCGTAGGCCCGCTCCACCGGCGCGTAGTCAGGGTCGTTGGGCCCACCGCTCGCGTAGTGGTGCGGTCGTGGCTCGGCGGAGCTGACCGGCGCGACGAGCGCTGTGGTGACGGCGGCGAGAGCGGCGATGACGGCGACAACCGGGGCGCGGAACGTCATGCCCGGGATCGTGTCAGGTCAGCAGTTTGACCGCGAAACTCGCATAGGTGTCGGCGACGTGCTCTGCCGTCATGCCGACGTCGGGTGACCACCACTCGGCGACGCGCATCCCCATCGCACCGATCGCGGCGACGGCGAGCGTCGGGTCGGTGTCGGCGAATGCACCGAGTCGCTGACCGCGGGCGATGACGTCGAGGAACAGCCGCTCGGCGTCGAGCCGGATCGCGAGGATCGGCGCACGCTGGTCTTCGGGCAGCGAGCCGAGCTCGCGGTTGCACACCCGGGTCAGCAGCGGATAGGTCGCGTGCACTTGCACGTGCGCCCGGGTCAACGCGCCGATCTGCTCCTCCGGCTCGCTGCCGGCTTCGAGCAGGGCGAGCCGCAGCGCGTCGCGGTGCTCCTCGTGCCCGAGCCGGATCAGCTCACCGAGCAGGTGCTGCTTGCTCGGCACGTGTGCATAGAGCGAGCTCGCCTGCAGGCCCATCGCGCCGGTGATGTCGCGCACGGAGACGGCGTGGAAGCCGCGCTCGCCGAACAGCTGCAGCGCCGTCTCGAGAAACCGGCGGCGCGCGCCTTCGTCGGCTCCCGGCGGCAGCAGGCTCCCGGTCGCTGCAGGCGCAGTGCCCGCGCGCGCGGTGACCCGAGCGAGGCGGGCGACGTCGCGGTCACCGTCGACCGTGCTCGCCGACTCCGAGATCACACCGCCTCCACGCGAGTCTGTTCGCCGTACGCCGTGGGCGAACGGCCGTTCATCATGCCGCGTCCCGGAGCGGCTCGAACGAACCGTCCTTGACGGGCTTGTCATGACACCACACACTTCCGCACACGGCAAGGCACTGAACGCTCGTTCGGTTGGCCAGTTACCTCGGGAGGACCCGTGCGGAAGTCGCGGTCGTGGACCGTCGTCGCGGACGACGGCGTGGCGCTCCAGGCCGAGTTGTGGCCCTCCGGGCGATCCGGCGCGCCACTGGTGCTCGGCCTGCACGGCATCACGGCGAACCGGCTCGCGTTCCTGCCGCTGATCGACGAGCTGGGCGACGAGGTCGACTTCCTGTCCCTTGATGCGCGTGGTCGCGGGCTGTCGGACAAGCCGGCGGATGCCGCGGCGTACGGGCACCGGCGCAACGCGGAGGACGCGGTCGCGGTGCTCGCCGACCTCGGCCGCAGCGCCGATGTCGTGGTCGGGCAGTCGATGGGCGCGTGGGTCGGCTTGCAGCTGGCCGCGCACCATCCGGAGCTGGTCGGCGCGCTCGTGCTCGGTGACGGGGGCTACTTCCTCGACCTGCCGGCCGACGTGGAGCCGGAGGACTACGTCGACGGCGTGATGGGCGCGGGTTGGCGCGAGCGGTTGACCGCGACGGTGCCGTCGAAGGAGCTGCTGTTCGCTGCCCTTCAGCAGGTGCCGCCGTTCCGCGACTCGTGGGGGCCCGGGCTCGAGCAGATGCTGGGCGCTGGCCTGGAGGACGCACCCGGCGGTGGCGTGCGCAATAGGTGCGCGCTCGTCGCAGCCGCCACGGACGCGGTCGACTACTTCCTGCCGCGTGAGCGGCCCTACGTGAAGGCCGACCTCGCCGCGGTCAGCTGCCCCGTGCACCTCGTCCGTGCACCGCGCGGGTTCGACATCAGCCCCGACACCCAGGCGCCGCTGCTTTCGGATGAGGCGGTCGAGGCATTCGCGCGCGACCTGCCGCAGCTCGTGGTCGAAACGGTGCCGGACACGAACCACTACACGGTGAACTTCGGGACTGCCGGCGTGACAGTGCTCGCCGAGGCCGTGCGCAAAGCGGTGCGCTGAGCGATGGGTCCGCGTCGGTGGGTCGGTGCGCTCGCGGTTGCCCTCGTAGCGGCGACCGCGCCGTTCGCGCATGCCACGTCACGGTCGGCAGACCGCGCTGCTGAACCGACCGGTTCGTTCACCCAGCACACCTATCCGGCATCCGGCTCCAGCGGCGCACGGGACTACTGGCTCTATCTCCCCGGAGGTCGACCGCGCGCGCTCGTCGTCTTCCTGCACGGCTGCAACATGACCGCCGAGCAGACGGCGGCCGCGACCCGCTTCAACGACCTGGCCGCCCGCGAGCGGTTCGCTGTCGTCTATCC
>JAFAQI010000065.1 GCA_019246495.1 Frankiales bacterium
TGGCGCGGATGTGGTGCTCGTGTCCGTGCTCGACACCTTGCCCGTGCGACAGGTCCACGCCGAGCGACGTCCCGTAGAGCGCGGACTCGATGTCGTGCGTCGCCAACGCGTTGCCCGAGAACAGCACGTCCACCCAGCCGTGCTCGACGAGCGCGGCCATCGGAATCGCCGCACCCGTGTGCACCACCGCGGGCCCGGCGACCCACAAGATGCGCCCACCGTCGTGCTTCACCTCGCGCATCCGGTCGGCGATCTGGTGCACGAGCAGCGCTTGCGGCTTCTCACTCGACACCGTCGACGACATGAACTCGAAGTCCGCACCGAGTGCCTTGTGCTCGCGCGGCGGCAGCACGACCTTCACTCCACCCGCGCCGCAGACGATCGTGTCGCCTTCCTTCACGTCGCTCACCGGGACGGTCCGCACGCGGCCGCCATCGACGAGCAGCCCGCAGTCCATCTCCGGGTGCTCGACCGGCACCCAGCCGGACTCCAGCCGTACGACGGTCTCGAGGTTCGTCGTCGAGTAGAAGTCCTCGGGAAACACGCCGTCGGCCGGCGCCGGACGCGTGAAGGCCTGGCCCGGGTCGACCTGGTTGACGCCGTGCGTCTGCAACCGCATGAGCAGACGTTGCAGGTCTTCGTTGTCTGCGGCGAGTACGACGATGCGCGCGTAGGACTCGTCCTCGTGCGTCTTGCCGACGTCGAGTCGCTCGATCGTGTAGTCGCCGCCGTAGTCGAGCACGTCGTCGAGCACCCGGGCGAGGACTCCCGAATCCATCAGATGGCCGGTGATCTCGACCGTCTCGGTGACCTGCACGGCGACAGGCTAGACGACCGCCCCGTCGTCCCAGCCTGAGTCGGTCGGCGGACCCTGCCGCATGTTCCAGACCAGCGACGCGAAGCCGCCGAAGACCGCGATGTAGCCGAGCACGTCGAGGTTGCCACCGTCGAAGTGCGTCACGACCACGAGCATCCCCAGCGCGATCAACACAAGCGCGCCCAGCGTCACCGGCCGGAACCTCGGCAACGGCGGAGGCGGAGGCGGCTCGAAGTGTGCCTCGTCCGCTGGATCGAACCCCGCCAGCTCGTCGTCGTCCGCGTCCTCGGACACGGCTTCCGACCCGCGAGCGGCTGACGCGTCGTCGGCCGGCTCACTCGAAGCCGGCCACGTGGGCATCGGCGGCCCCGGCGTCGACTGCAACGACGTCAGCACCTGCTGCCAGGCCGTGTCGAAGTCGGTCTCCCGCGCAACGATCGCGCGCGCCCGCTCGGCCAGCGACTCGTCGACCCACACCCGGTCGAGCGGCCGCTCCGGCAACCGCAGCTCCATGTAGCCACCGCTCGCCGCCGGCGTCGGTGCGGCGTACGCCGCGATCCCGCTGTCCCGCAGCTCCCGCAACAGCGCGTCGGCGATGCGCGGGTCGACGTCGGTCACCGCGACATAGCTCGCGCACCGCAGACCGTTGTCCCGGGTCCCTTCCACGTCGGCTCAGCCGGCCGACGCAGGTGCGTAGGTGCGCACGAACGCAAGGCTCTCGTCGATGATCCTCGGCAGGTCGTTGTCCATCGTCGCGACGTGGTAGCTGTCCTCGAGGATCACCTGGCGCTTGTCCGTCGTACCTGCTCCGGCCATGAGGCGCTCGCTGTTGGCCGGCTCGACGACGTGATCGTCGCGGCTGGTGAGGACGAGGAGCGGCTGGGTGATCTTGGCGAGGTCGGCGTTGGTGAGCTTCCAGAGCTGGGCGAGCTGGTACGCCGCTTTGACCGGCAGACGGTCGTAGGCGGGCTCGGTCACCCCAGGCTTCTTGATGTCGTTGCCGACGGGCGGCATCGACGGCACGAGCAACCGCAGGACGGGAAGGAGCTTGGCCTCCTTGCGCAGCGTGAACAGCGAGGGGTTGACCACGACCACGCCGGCGACATCGGCGCCGCGTTGCTCGGCCAGGCGCAGTACGACGGTGCCACCCATCGACAGCCCCATCACGAACGTCTTCTCGCAGCGGCTGCGCAGTTCGTCGAAGGTGCGCTCGAGCTCGGCGTACCAGTCCTGCCAGGACGTCCGGT
>JAFAQI010000085.1 GCA_019246495.1 Frankiales bacterium
ACGAACTTCCAGCAGGAGTTCGGCGAGCTCGACTCGATCGGCATGGTGCGCTTCGTCGCCGACCAGGTCGTGGAGACGGTTCTCGAACACGCCGCCGTCCGGTCCATCGCGCAGCGCATCGTCGACGCGGTCCCCGGTCGCGACGACGAGGTGAACCTGCTCGACCGCGACTGGCAACTGTCGATGTTCCGCTGGCGGGAGAAGCATGCGCTCGACGGCGTCGCCCGCCGGCTGCGCAGCGGCATGTCCGACGGCAGCGACCCGTTCGACGTCTTCAACTCCGTGCAGGACCATCTGCTGCTCGCTGCGCAGGCCCACATCGACCGCGAGGTGCTCGAGCTGTTCGCGACGGCGGTCGAAGGCAGCGAGGATCCGGGTGCGGCCGAGCTGCTCGGAGTGCTGTGCGACCTGCATGCGCTGTCGATGATCGAGCGCGACCGCGCGTGGTTCCTCGAGCACGGCCGGCTGACGCCCGCGCGGGCCAAGGCGGTGCTGTCGACGGTCAACCAGCTGTGCCAGCGGGTGCGCCCGCACGCCGAGCTCCTGGTCGAGGCGTTCGGCATCCCGGATCCGGTGCTCGCGGCGCCGATCGCGCTCGGCGAGGAGGCCCGGCGGCAGCAGGCGAAGGGCCAGCCGACCGAGCCCGACCCGGAGTAGCGCGGAGCCCGTGCGCCGCCTCAGGCAACGTCCCGGAACGCTTCAGGAACCGTTCAGGACCCCGCCGTCTCATTGAGGCGCAGGGCGCGCCGCTCACCCCCGATCCGGTGACCGCGCGTCGACCCCCTGGCGCAGCCCGCGGCGCGCCCTGCGACCACACACTGTGGGCTAGCCCGGGTGACCTCTTCGAGTCATTTCCGGTGAATTGCCTGGCCCGTCCGCGAGCCCTGTCGCTACGGTCGCGAACGTCCGCCCGCGTCCCTGCGAGGTTCTCCGATGTCGCGCCGTCCGATCGCCGCGCTGCTCGCCGTCATCGGCGCGACGCTGGTCGGTCTCGGCGTCGCGGGCACGGGTGTCGCCGCGGCGCGCGCGTCGTCGACGACCTACGCATTGCAGTACGTCGGACCGCAGGCCGTCGTCGCCCGCTGGGCGCCTTGCGTCCGCACGGCGACCGGCTCGCGGCCGCAGGTCATCCGCTACAAGATCAACCCGGCCGGCAAGCCGTCCCGGATCGCGTTCGTGAAGACGGGCATCCGCAAGCTCGAGCGGGCAACCGGTTTGCGCTTCCGTTACGCCGGCCGCACGTCCTACGTGCCGCAGATGTCTCCGCTCACCGGGTTCCTACGTGCGCGGCAGCAGGAACGGCGTACCGGAGTCGACTTCGTCGTCGCGTGGGCCTTCCGCGGCCACGGCGGCGGCCGGTCCAACCTGCTCACGACCGGTGAGGCCGGCGTCGGCTCGATCTCGTGGCGCTTCCGCCCGGGTGTCTCGCAGCTCCGCATCTCCGACGCCGCGGTCGTGATGGAACGTGGCAACGTCGGGCTGCGAGCCGGCTTCGGCGCCGGCGGCACGAGCGGCACGCTGCTGCTGCACGAGCTCGGGCATGCGGTCGGCCTGCTGCACGCGTCGAACCCGCACGAGGTCATGTATCCCTTCGTCGGGAGCCAGAGCCCGGCGAGCTATGCGCGCGGCGACCGGCGCGGACTGCACGCGGTCGGCGCGCACGCCGGTTGCATGACCGGTCCGCGGCTGCCTGCCTGAGCGGCCGTCAGAACGTCCAGACGACCGCCGGTGAGCGGTCGGGCGAATAGGTCAGCCGGCCGTGCGGCGTACGCACGTCGAAGGTCAGCGGCGCGGTCACCTTGTCCCCCGGCTCGAGTTGCGTGCGGTCGAGCTGCGATGACGCACCTGAATACGGCGCGTTGCCGTCGTACGAGGACACCGTCCCCTCCCCCGTCACGTGCAACGCGAAGTCGTGCGGGTCGACGAGCACCGGTGTCGACCCGATGTCGACGACGGTGAGATGGAACGTGACGTAGTGCCCGTGCGACGGCGGATAGCCATAGCTGGACGACAGCGCGTGCGTCGACACCGACGGTCGCGACGCGGTGATGCTGACGGACGCGCCGCCCTGGCCGGTGATCACCACGTTGTGACCGGCCGGGACACGGTGACTCGTCCGCACGACCGTGCGGACCGGCCCGGGATGGAAGTGGGTGCGCGTTGCCGGGCCGGGTGGCGGCGAGGTGGATCCGGTGCTTCCCGCGCACGCTGCGAGAGCGAGAGGTGCCGCCGCCACGACGACGGCGAGACGGCGGGACACTCCACGAGTCTTTCATCGGGGGCCGTCTCACATCGCCGGACCGTTGTGGTGGCATGGCCGGGTGACCGACGAGGACCCGCTGGTGGCCGAGCGACGCGAGGTGCTCGAGCTGCTCGACGCGCTGACTGCGGACTACGCCGACATCGTCGCCGCGCAGGCAGACGTCGCGACCGACGACGAGCACGACCCGGAGGGGTCGACGATCGCGTTCGAGCGACAGCGTGTCTCTGATCTGGCCGCCGCCGCGCGCGATCGCCTCGCGGACACCGACCGGGTCACCGAGCTGCGCCGGACCGGCGACTACGGCATCTGCGTCCGGTGTGGCCGGCCGATCGACCCGGAGCGGCTCGAAGCCCGGCCGACCGCGACGACCTGCATCACCTGCGCCTCCGCCTGACTGACGACCGCTGGCCCCGGTGTCAGCGGACGATGACGACCGGGCAGTGCGCGTGGTGCGCGCAGTAGGCGCTGACCGACCCCAGGGTCGCGCCGACGAGCGGCCCGTGACCGCGTCGTCCGACGACGAGCAGGTCGGCGGTGTGGCTCGCGTGGGTGAGCACGTTGCCGGCCGCACCCTGCTCGACGACGCTGCGGAACATGTCGGCGGGCACCGACATGCCAGTGACCGCCTTGGCCGCGACAGCTCGCGCGTCCGACTCCGGCTCGATCCCGGCCTCGACGGGTGCGCCGTACCAGGTCGGCCAGTGCCAGGCGGTCACGATCTGGAGGTAGGCACCGGTGGCCCGGCTGTAGTCCTCGGCCCAGCGCAAGGCGGCCTCGCTGCCGGCCGAACCGTCGACGCCGACCACGACGACCGGCGGCCGCCTGGGTGCCGTCATCGTCGCCTCCATCGGTCACGCAACTGTCACGAAATGGTCAGGTGAGCAGTCAGATCTGCGAGCCGAGCCCCCGAAAGCGGCTTGCTGCTGAGACGCCGCCAGCCTAGCGGCTGCGGAAAATCTCCAGCCGGGTGGCGCGCCGGGGTGGCGACGACCCACACTTGACCATGGCATGACCAGTGGGGTCATGACTCAGACAAGGGAGTGGTTCAATTGTCACGAGCGAGGCTGGCCGCCGTCGTGGCGGCAGTGCTGATGGCAGCGACGAGTGCGGCAGGCCCGGCGATGGTCGGTACGGCGCACAACGGCGGGCCGACGGTGCTGCCGAGCCCCACGAGCCTGCTCCAAGGTGTGCCGGGCTGCTGCTGATCCGACCGGGCGGCCTTAGCCCTGCCGCCCGCATTGCACGGCCGCTTTAGATCACGGGGAGACGTTGATGGGCCACGAAGTCGGAGACCGGATCCGCGAACTACGGATCCGGGGCGGCCTGAGCCAGCAGGACCTCGCCGGTCCGGGTGTGACCGCGAGCTATGTCTCCCGGCTCGAGGCGGGCCAGCGGCAACCGTCCGACCGCGCGCTGTCCTGGATCGCGGGCAAGCTCGGGACCACGCCGGAGTTCCTCGCCGGCGGGGACAGCGGCCGGGCGCGGCACGAGCTGCGGCTGGATCTGGCAGCGGCCCAGATGGCGCTCGAGGAGGGTGACGTCGCGGGTGCCGGCGCGAAGTTCGCGCGACTTCGCCAGTCTGCGGACGCCGACGTGGCGGCGGAAGCAGCGCGCGGTTATGCCGCTGCCTGCGAAGCGTCCGGCGACCTGCTCGCGGCGATCGCGGCGTACGAGCAGCTGCTTGAGCAGTCGCTCGCGTCGGCAGCGCACTCGGTGCTTGATGTGGCGGTGCCGTTGTGCCGGTGCTGCCGTGAGGCCGGCGACCTCGGCCGCGCGGTCGATGTCGGTGAGCTCGGGCTCCGCTGGTTGCGCGAGTGCGGTGCGGTTGGCACGGATGCCGAGGTCGAGCTGCTGCTGACGCTGGCGATGGCTTACCAAGAGCGCGGTGACTTCGTCCGGACGCAGCAGCTGCTCGCCCGGGTGCAGGCTGTAGCGGACGGCCTCGGCGGGCCGCGCGAACGCGGTGCCGTGTATTGGAACGCCGCGGTGCTCGCGGGCGAGCTCGGTCGCTACGCCGATGCGGTGCGCATGTCGGAACGCGCCGTCGCGTTGTTCGGTGAGGGCAGCGACGAACGCAACCTCGCGCGGTTGCGCAATGCGCACGCCACCCTGTTGATGCGGCACGATCCCACCCGCGCGGGTGAGTCGTTGGAGATGTTGCAGAACGCGTTGGATCGGCTGCTGACGTGCGGCAGCCAGGTGGACGTCGCCTACTGCGAGACCGAGATCGCCCGGGCACATGTGTTGCTCGGCGATCCGCAGTCGGCGATCAATGCGGCGCTGTCCGCGCTCGTCCGGCTCGCGCTCGACACGCGGCTGGAATGCGCTCGGGCGCGGACAGCGCTGGCTTTCGCCCTGTCGGCGGCAGGTCGGTACGACGAAGCGAAGGCCGAGTACGAGACGGCCGCAACGCTGTTGGAACGGCTTGGGTCACCGCATCAAGCGGCGCTCGTGTGGGCCGAGCTCGCGGAGTGCGCGGCGTCGCATGGCGACGAGGCGGTGGCGCTGTCGTCGTCCCGGCGGGCGCTGTCATCGGCGCGGATCGTGCCGCCGTTCACTCGCGGAGCTGTCGCGTCGCGTCCGTCGCCGGTGCAGGTGGGCGACGCGGGCTGACGGCTTAGCGGTCGCCGTCGGCGGCGATGCGCGGTCCGCCGCTCAGCCCCGCGGTGCGCAGCTGGTCCCCCACGGCCTCGGTCGTGTTGACGAAGACCAGCATGCGGTCATCGGCGTGCAACTCGGCTGACGTCTCGGCGAGTGCGAGGACCTGCGCCGGGCTCAGCCGCGCGACGTGACGCAGGTCGATCGTGACGATGCCGCGGTCGGCGCGGACGGCGAGGCGCAGCGCCTCGTCCATCTCGTGGTCGCCGAGCGGCGCGCCGTCGGCCGTTGCCGTCACGACGGTGACACCGGTCAGGTGCGTGATGGCGCGCTCGGCTGC
>JAFAQI010000182.1 GCA_019246495.1 Frankiales bacterium
TGTGGCCGGCGTTGGGCGCGCCGACCCACGGGTTCAACGCGCTCGATGTCGTGGCGATCGTCGTGACCGGGGTCGCGGTGCTGGTCGAAACGCTCGCCGACAACCAGATGCGCGCCTTTGCCCGCGATCCCGCCAGCCGCGGGCGCAGCATCGACAGCGGTCTGTGGGCGCTGTCCCGGCATCCCAACTACCTCGGCGAGATCGGCACCTGGTGTGGCCTGTTCCTCTTCGGTCTCGCCGCTGATCCGACCTGGTGGTGGACCGTGGTCGGCCCGGTCGTGATGGTCCTGCTGTTCGAGACGGCCAGCATCCCGATGATGGAGGACCGTTCGTTGCAGCGCCGCTCCGACTACGCCGACTACCAGCGCCGGGTGCCCCGCCTGTTGCCGATCCCGGCGCTCACGCGCAAGCAGCAGGGGGAGTGACGGGACGTCCCGCGGACCAGAAGTGGACCATCCGGCGGCTGGACACCGCGGAGGTCGACGTCGTCGGTCGCGACCTGGGGCTGGCTCGGCTGCATCAGGGTGATGGCTTCTACCTCGTGGCATGGGAAGACACCCGCCCGGTCGGTCACTGCCATCTCGCGCTCAGCGACCCGCCGGAGCTTCAGGACGTTGAGGTCGCGCCGCGCGATCGTCGACGTGGAGTCGCCTCTGCTCTCGTCGCCGCTGCAGAAGCGGAGGCGCGGGCGCGCGGCGCGGCCGAACTTCGACTGGAGTTGAGCGTCGACGACCCGGTCGCGAGCGCGCTCTACCGCAGCCGCGGCTACGCCGACGCCGGCCTGCCGCACCGCCGGGTCACCGGCACGATCCACATCCGGACCGGCCCGATCGAGGTGGACGACACGTTGGTCACGTGGACCAAACGCCTTCGCGTCTAGCCTTCCCCGATTGTCCAGGTGTCGCCGCTCGCGAGAAGGGCGGCGAGGTCGCCCGGCCCGGCTGTCGCGACCGCCTCGTCGAGCTGCCGGTTGACCTCGTCGTCGTACGTCGGCCGGTCCACCGCGCGGAACACGCCGATCGGAGTGACGCCGTCGTCGATGTTGCCGAGCCGCGACAGCATGAATGCCAACGCTGGCTCCTGGTGCTGCGCGTCGTGCACCAGCAGTGCGTCCTCGCCGACGTCCGCGACGTCGACCACCTCGAGCCCGCCGCGCGCCGACAGCCGTACACCCTTGGCGCCGTCGACGCCGAAGCGGACGGGTTCGCCATGTTCGAGCCGGACGACCGCCGTGTCCCGCGTGTCGGGCTTCTTGAGGATGTCGAAGGCGCCGTCGTTGAAGATGTCGCAGTTCTGCAGGATTTCGACGAAGGCGGCGCCGCGGTGCTCGGCTGCCGCGCGAAGCACCGCGGTCAGGTGCTTGCGGTCGGAATCGATCGTCCGTGCGACGAACGTCGCCTCCGCGCCCAGAGCCAGCGACACCGGGTTGAACGGCGTGTCCACCGACCCGACCGGCGTCGACTTGGTGACCTTGCCGACCTCCGACGTCGGCGAGTACTGACCTTTGGTCAACCCATAGATCCGGTTGTTGAACAGCAGCAGCTTCAGGTTCACGTTGCGGCGCAGCGCATGGATCAGATGGTTGCCGCCGATCGACATGAAGTCGCCGTCGCCGCCGATGACCCAGACCGACAGGTCCGGCCGGGCGGTCGCCAGCCCGGTCGCGATCGCCGGCGCCCGGCCGTGGATCGAGTGCATGCCGTAGGTGTTGAGGTAGTAGGGGAACCGCGCAGCGCAACCGATGCCGCTGATGCAGACGACGTTCTCCCGTTTGAGCCCGAGCTCGGGCAGGAACGACTGGACGGCCGCGAGAATCGCGTAGTCACCGCACCCCGGGCACCAGCGCACCTCCTGATCGGAGGTGTAGTCCTTCTTGCCGGCCTTCTCGGTTGCCAGCGGCACCAGCTCGAGGCCGCGGCGTCCCTGCGACGGAATGCTCATGACTCGATCACGTCCCGGATGGCGTCGGCGAGCTCTGCGGACCTGAACGGCAGGCCGCGGACCCGCGTGAACGACAGCGCGTCGACGAGGAACTTTCCGCGGATGAGCAATGCGAGCTGGCCAAGGTTCATCTCCGGGATGAGCACCTTGCGATACGCCGTCACGACCTCCGCGGTGTTGGCCGGCAGCGGGTTGAGGTGGCG
>JAFAQI010000185.1 GCA_019246495.1 Frankiales bacterium
CGGCGCGGAGGCGATGAGCTCCTCCTGCGCGCCTGGAGGCGCCGCTGCCCAGAGATGCGGGAACTGGTTGTCGTGATGGCCCGACGTCCACAGCTGCACGAACTGCTTGCCCGCGAAGAACGCTGGCGCGCCGTGACTAACCTTCTCGGCGGCTTCCGGCAGCGCCAGGCAGATCCTTCGCACCCGCTCGACGACGTCGTCGGACACGAGCCCTACTTCGCCGGCAGCGACGACGCATAGCCGACGCCACGGTCGACCCAGGCGCGCAGTGTGTCGTCGTCGTCGAGCACCTCCGGACCCACCCGAAGCCAGCCCTTCATGGGACCGCGTCCGCTCATCGCGAACTCGGCCGCGCCCGGCTCGTTCAGCAACGCGTCGCTCTCCTCCGGCGCAACCCGGACGAGCAGTCCACCCTGCCCGCTCGCTGCCACGCTCATGTTGCCGCCGATGAGAAACGCGAGCCCGCCGAACATCTTCTTCTCGGTGACCGACCGGCCGCTCAACATCTCGCGGATGCGGTCGGCGAGGTCTTCGTCGTACGCCACGACCGCAATCTAAGGCGACGACGGTCACCACGTACATTGCGCGGGCATGGGGTCGGTGCCGGTCGACGTGCTGCTGGATGCCGAGCTCGCCGACGTGCCCGCCCAGCTCGCCGCGCTGGCCGCCGCCGGTGCGGCCGGGGCGTTCACGTTCGAAGGGCCGCGTGATCCGTTTCTGCCACTGGCCTGTGCAGCCGCCGCTCCGGGCGGGTTGACGCTCTACACGAATCTGGCGATCGCGCTGCCGCGCAGCCCGATGCATTTGGCGCAGCAGGCCTGGGATCTCCAGCGCGCAAGCGGCGGCCGGTTCCTGCTCGGGATGGGCACGCAGGTACGCCGGCACGTCGAGCAGCGTTACGGCGCGCGCTGGGAGTCGCCGGTCGAGCAGATGCGCGAGTGGCTGCTCGCGATCCGCGCGATCTTTGCCGCGTGGCAGGAACGCGTGCCGCTCGACTTCGTGGGCAGGTGGACCCGGCACACCTATCTGCCGCCGTTGTTCGATCCCGGCCCCTTGCCGGCCGGGCCACCACCTCTCGTCGTCGGCGCGGTCGGGCCGCGCATGCTTGCGATGGCGACGGAAACCGCTGACGGTCTGCTGGTGCATCCGTTCAGCACCGTCCGCACGATGACGGAGCACACCCTGCCGGCCATCGCGGCAGGCCTCGACGCCGCCGGCCGGAAGCCAGCCGACTTCATCGTCATCGGCCAAGTCATGGTCGCGGTCGGCCGCGACGACGAAGAGCTGGAGGCAGCGCTACAACGCGCTCGGGCGCAAGTGGCCTTCTACGGTTCGACTCCGGCGTACCGGGTCATGCTCGACGTGCATGGCTGGGGCGACTTGCAGCCCGAGTTGCATCAGCTGGTGCGGGAGCAGCGGTGGTCCGAGCTGCCGAAGGTCGTGCCCGATGAAGTCGTGCAAGCGTTCGTCTGCTCGGGGCCGCCGGACGCGGTTGCCGCGCAGCTCCGCGATCGTGCTGAAGGTGTCGATCGGCTGGCGCTGTCGTCCTTCGCGTCTCCCGACGCCCGCCTGGCGTTGCTCGAGGCGTTGCGCTGACGGCATCGCTTTGATTGGTCAGACCGATGCCGGCTGCGACACCCGGTCGAGCGTCGGACCCAGCAGGTCGGCGAAGTTGCCCGCATAGAACGCAGCGCGCGTCGGTTCGTCACAGTCCGCGAGGCTCGCGTCGAACCGCTTCACGGGGTTGCGGCCACCTTCGACGTGCGGGTAGTCGGACGAGAACATCGGCACCTGCGTGCCGGTGTGCTCGACGATCCAGCCGGCCGGCTCGTGCGGGTAGGGCGTGACGCGCACCTGCCGGAGGATGAACTCGCTCGGCAGCAACGACAGCCGCTGGAGCCGTTCCTCGTTACGCCGGAACGCTTCTGCGGCCGAATCCATCGATCGCATCAGACCGGGGAGCCACGCGGCTCCAAGCTCGATCACGCCGATCCGCAGGTCGGGGAAGCGGTCGAGAACGCCGTCGATGATCAGCGTCGACAACGTCTGCATGGGCGCGTAAGGAATGGCCATGTAGGACACCGACGTGAAGTTGGTGTCGCCGCCGTGAAAGTCCGGAACCGGCGGCAGCCCGTTGTTCTTGTAGACGGGATTCATCTGCTGCTCGCCACCGACATGGAACACGATGGGTACGCCGGCCTCCGCCGCTTGCGCCCACACGGCATCGAAACCGACGTGGCTCGGCGAGTGGTCGCGCGGCGGGTGCGACGCAATCTTGATCGCCGCCGCACCGAGCTCGATCGCTTCACGGGTGAGTTGCACTGCGGTGTCGATGTCGGCGAACGGCACGTAACAGACCGGCAGCAGGCGAGCGTCGACGCTGCAGAAGTCGACGATGCCGCGGTTGTGCGCACGCGACATCGCGGCCGCGAGCTCCACCTCGGCGTTGACGTCGAACTCGCGCAACGGGTCGAGATAGGTCGTCGTGAAGACAAGCTGCGCAGCGAACCCCAGCAGATCGAGTGCGTGCGACCGGTCCTCGGGGATGACCGCGCCGACGGCGAGCGAGTTCTTGCGCAGCAGGATCTCTTCGGAGTCCTTCGCACGGAACTCCGGATCGCGTTGCTTGGCGATCGCCTCTTCGAAGCCGGGCGTCCGGTGGAAGGTGGCGAGCCGCTCCGCGAGCTCCTGGCGCATCGACGGATCGGCGTAGCTCTCGGCGTAGCCGGGTGGCTCGTGGATGTGCGAGTCGGCGTCGTAGACCAGGCGATTCTCGACGTAGGCCATGGCGCGGACACTACGCCGAAGCGCCGCCTGGCTCGCGGGAGGTTCGTCCCGTCAGGCGACCTTAATGTCGTCCCAGAACCCGCCGAGCGCATCAGCCGACGCCACCGGATCCTGCAGCATCCACCAGTGGCCGAGTCCTTGAAGGACCGCGACGTTCGCCCCGGCTTGCGCGGCAAGCCAGCGATGACGGGCCTCGCCACCGGTGTG
>JAFAQI010000186.1 GCA_019246495.1 Frankiales bacterium
TGCCGGACAACGCCGTCGAATACTTCGTCTCCTACTACGACTACTACCAGCCCGAGGCCTACGTCCCGCAGACCGACACCTACATCGAGAAGGACTCCTCGATCAACGAGGAGGTCGAACGGCTGCGGCACTCGGCGACGATGTCGCTGCTGACCCGCCGCGACGTCATCGTTGTCGCGTCGGTGTCGTGCATCTACGGTCTCGGCACGCCGCAGGAATACGTCGACCGGTGCGTGCGCCTCGAGGTCGGTCAGGAGATCGAGCGCGACAAGCTGCTGCGCAAGTTCGTCGACGTGCAATACACCCGCAACGACCTCGCGTTCAGCCGCGGCACGTTCCGGGTGCGCGGCGACACGATCGAGATCTTCCCGGTCTACCAAGAGCTCGCTGTCCGCATCGAGATGTTCGGTGACGAGATCGAGCGCATCTCGACGTTGCATCCGCTGACCGGCGAGGTCGTGAGTGACGACGACACCATGTTCGTCTTTCCGGCCACGCACTACGTCGCAGGGCCCGAGCGAATGGAACGGGCGATCGCCGGCATCGAGTCGGAGCTCGAGAGCCGGCTCGCCGAGCTGGAGGGTCAGGGCAAGCTGCTCGAGGCGCAGCGGCTGCGCATGCGCACGACTTACGACATCGAGATGATGCGGCAGGTCGGATTCTGTTCGGGCATCGAGAACTACTCGCGTCACATCGACGGCCGCGGGCCCGGGACACCGCCGCACACGTTGCTCGACTACTTCCCGAGCGACTTCCTGCTCGTCATCGACGAGTCGCACGTGACGGTGCCGCAGATCGGCGGCATGTATGAGGGCGACATGAGCCGCAAGCGGACTCTCGTCGACCACGGCTTCCGGCTGCCGAGCGCGATGGACAACCGACCGCTCAAGTGGGAGGAGTTCCTCGAGCGCATCGGTCAGACGGTCTACCTGTCGGCGACACCAGGCCCCTACGAGATGTCTCGAGTCAAGGGTGACGTGGTCGAGCAGGTCATCCGCCCGACCGGTCTTGTCGACCCGAAGGTCGTCGTGAAGCCGACCAAGGGCCAGATCGACGATCTGATGCACGAGATCACCGTCCGCGCCGAGCGGGACGAGCGTGTGCTCGTCACCACCCTCACGAAGAAGATGGCGGAGGACCTCACCGACTATTTGCTCGAGAACGGCGTACGGGTCCGTTATCTGCACAGCGAGGTCGACACGTTGCGCCGCGTTGAGCTGTTGCGCGAGCTGCGCATGGGTGAGTTCGACGTCCTCGTCGGCATCAACCTGTTGCGCGAGGGGCTCGACCTTCCCGAGGTCTCGCTGGTGTCGATCCTCGACGCCGACAAGGAAGGGTTCCTGCGATCGGGGACGTCGCTCATCCAGACCATCGGCCGCGCGGCCCGCAACGTGTCCGGCGAGGTGCACATGTACGCCGATTCCGTCACGCCGTCGATGGAGAAGGCGATCGACGAGACCAACCGGCGGCGCGAGAAGCAGGTCGCCTACAACACCTCGCAGGGCATCGACCCGCAACCGCTGCGCAAGAAGATCGCCGACATCCTCGACGACATCGTCCGCGGCGACGAGCAAGAGCTGATCGGCGGCAGCGGACGCACGCAGTCGCGAGGCAAGACGCCGGTCCCTGGCATGGCATCGAAATCGAAGACCGCCGGCCAGCACGCGGCGGAGCTCGCCGGCATGCCGAAGGCGGAGCTCGCGCTGCTGATCCAGCAGCTGCAGGACCAGATGCACGGTGCGGCGGCGGAGCTGCATTTCGAGCTCGCCGCTCGCCTCCGCGACGAGGTCAACGAGCTCAAGAAAGAGCTCCGCGCCATGGACGCCGCCGGCGTCCGCGGCTGATTTCCGCGCTGGCGGCGTTCTCCCTCGCTGGCATGGCTTGCCAACACGGACGTTCCGGAGTTGGCTGAGGCCAGTTCGTCCCGGGGAGGGGCCATGGCTGGATTCGTGCAGATCATCGAATACACCTCATCGCGCTTCGACGAGGTGATGGCCCTGGGTGAAGAGATGCGCGGGGAGATGGAGCGCGACACCAAGGCACGCCGCGTGACCATCACCGCTGACCGCGACCGTCCTAACACTTATCTCTCGATTGTGGAGTTTGCGTCGTACGAGGAGGCGATGGAGAACTCCTCGTCGCCCACGACGCAGCGGTTTGCGGAGCAGATGTCCAAGCTCTGCGACGGTCCGCCGGCCTTCCGCAACCTCGAGGTGCGGGACAGCTTCTCGTTTTCCTGACGCTCGCCCGTCGCAAACACCCTCGGCAACGACAGACCGATCTGACGTCGGCTGGCGTCGCGTTGTTACGCGCATGCCCCAATCGGGCGACCGGGTGAGATAGCGACGTAGCCACACTGGACTACCACCGAATTCCGTTCGGGTAGTTGTCAGGCAAGTGCTGCGTGCGTCGCGTCACCGACACGTACTTTTTCGTCACTCTGCGCAGAACGTGCGCGCTCATGACGGGAGCCTTTCAACGATGTTCAGCCCTGCCCGACCCCGCGTCCGCCCGGTTGTCCGATCGATCGGAACGGTGGTCGCCGTCGGGGCGGTGACGCTCGCCGCCGCCTGTGGTGGCAGCGGCTCGAGCAAGACGAACACCCCGCCGCCCAGCTCACCGGCGTCGGGTTCCGCCAGCACGCCGCCGACAACGACCAACCCGGTTCTCGCCAAGGTCTACAAGGGCACGCTGAACTCGCCGTCGACCGCGTCGCGTCCGGGCGTGAAGGGCAAGAGCCTCTGGATCATCTCCGGCGGCCAGGCTTCGGAGTCGAGCTCCGTGCCCGTCAACGCCGCCGCCGAAGCCGCGCGCAAGCTCGGCTGGTCGGTGCACATCTTCGACACGAAGCTCGACAACGCGCAGGACGCGCCGGGCGTCGCGCAGGCGATCGCCGCGCACGCTGACGCCATCATCCTCGACGCCATCGACTGCTCGTTCGTGAAGTCGCAACTGCAGCAGGCAAAGTCGGCGGGCATCGTGACCGTGCCGATCTACGCCTACGACTGCAACGACCCCTACTCGGGTCACGGCGGCTCGCCGCTGTTCAGCGCATACATCAACTACGGGCCGATCGCCGCGAAGAACCTCGGCGCGTTCGCCGAGCAGTACGGCTTCGCTCAGGGCCAAGCGGTAATCGCCGCTACTGGCGGTCACGCCAAGGTCATCTTCTTCAATGACACACAGGTCACCGTCCTGCACTACACCGGCCAGGGGTTCCTCAACGCCATCAGGCAGTGCGGTGGCTGCTCCATCGTCAAGAGCATCGACTTCACCGGCCTCCAGCTCGGCCCGCAACTGCAGCAGATGGCATCGTCGGCGATCCTCCAGCACCCCGAGGCGAACGCGGTGAAGAGCCCCTTCACCGCCGCCACGTTGCTGAGCATCGCGCCGGCAATCCAGCAGTCCGGGCGGGCCAGCCAGCTCTACGTCATGGGCGGCGAGGGCTTCGCCGACGAGCTCGACCTGCTGCGCAACCACCAAGGCATCAACGCGGTGATGATCTCGCCGTCCGACTGGACCGGCTGGGCAGCGGTCGACACCGTCAACAGCATCTTCCGGCACGAGAAGCCGGCCTACTCCGGTCTCGGCTGGCAGCTTGTCGACGCGACGCACAACCTGCCGGCATCGGGCCCGTGGGTCCCGCCGGTCGACTTCAAGTCCATCTACGCGAAGGCCTGGGGCGTATGACAGTCGTCGAGGCCGCACCGCGCACCGCCCTCACGGTGCGCGGGATCAGCAAGACCTACGCCGGAAGCCTGGCGTTGGACTCGCTGTTCCTCCAGATCCGCCCGGGCGAGATCCACGCCCTCCTCGGCGGAAACGGGTCTGGCAAGTCGACGGCCATCAAGATCCTGGCCGGTGTCGTCCCCGCTGACCCGGGCGGCGAGATCGTCGTCGCCGACACCGCTGCGGGCGTCTCCGAGTGGACGCCCGCACGGGCGCATGCCGCCGGTCTTCGCTTCGTGCACCAGCAGGCGGCGGTGTTCTCAGACCTCACGATCGCCGAGAATCTCGCGCTCGGCGCGGAGTTTCCCCGAGGCCTTGGTGGTCGAATCGACTGGACTGCGCTCCACACGCGCACCGCCGAACTCCTCGCCCGATATGGGATCGACGCATCGCCAAAGACGACTCTGGACAAGCTCCGTCCGGCTGATCGCAGCCGAGTCGCGATCATGCGCGCCCTCCAGGACCGCGACGAGGCGGACGGTGGTGTCCTCGTGCTCGACGAGCCCACGGCGGCGCTGCCGGACGCCGAGGTCGAGCACCTGCTTCAGGCACTTCGTGGCTACGCCGCTGCCGGCCAGACGATCCTCTATGTCAGCCACCGGCTCGACGAGGTCTTCGCGGTCGCCGACCGCGTCACTGTCCTTCGGGACGGGCGGAAGGTCGACACGGTCGAGACCAAGGGCCTGACCGAGGACCGGCTAATCGAGCTCATCGTCGGTCGGCCGCTCGACCGCGTGTTCCCGCCCAGCCAGGTCGAGGTCACGGATGACGCGGCACTTGTCGTCCGCGGGCTGACCGGCGGTCCGCTGCGTGGCGTCGACCTGACCCTTCGCAAGGGTGAGGTGCTCGGCATCGCCGGCCTGCTCGGCAGCGGCCGCTCCGAGCTGCTGCGCATGATCTTCGGTGCCTACCCGATCGACTCCGGATTCATCGAGCTGGACGGCAAGCCCTACGTGCCGTCGCGTCCGGACGCAGCGATGAAGGCGGGCCTCGCTTATGTGCCCGAGGACCGCCAGGCGGACGCGCTCCTCATGGGCTGCTCGGTCCGCGAGAACCTGTCCGCCGGCTCGTCCGGGTCCTACTTCCGCAACCTGCTGTGGCAGCACCGG
>JAFAQI010000202.1 GCA_019246495.1 Frankiales bacterium
ACGGCCCGGTCGGACTCTCAAGAATTGCCCAGATGGGCCGATACACCGCACGGGCCCCGCTCCGTCTTTCCCCGACCCCGGAGGTGACATGCCCAGCGAGGACGAGGCGCGCAATCTCGCCCCGCGCAACGGCACCTTCTGGGTCTACCTGTTGGGGGTGGCGGCGGCCGGCATCGCGCTGATCGTGGCCACGTTGCTGCGCCTGACGGCGCACGACCTCTCGGTGATGGGTGGCTCGTTCGTCGTCGTAGCCGCGCTGCTGGTGCTGGTTGAGCTGCGCCCGCTGATGACCGCGGGGTCGCCCGACGCCAACGGCGTCAGCATGTCGACCGCGTTCGTGTTCGCGCTGCTCATCCACTGGGGGCTGGCGGTCGCGCTGCTGATGCAGACCATCGCGACGATCCTTTGCGACGCGGTCCGCCAGAAGGCGCCGTGGCGGACGGCATTCAACGTCGGTCAGTACGCGCTCTCCTACGCCGCGGCATGGGCCGTGCTCTGGATCTTCGGGCAGCGGCCGACCCCGCACCACCCGGTGACCATCTCCGGCGCGCTGCTGCCGGTGCTCATCGCCGTAGCCGTCGTCTACTTCGTCACGAACAACGGTTTCGTCTCGGTCGCGCTCTCGCTGCGCAACCGGTCGTCGGTCCGGTCGGAGTTCTTCGACAACTGGGCCTACCAGGTCGCCTCGACCGGTGCTCTCCTCGGCCTCGCGCCGATCGTCGTCATCGTCATGGAACGCGGTCCGATGCTGGTGCCGCTCCTGCTGCTCCCGATGGCCGCCGTCTATGCAACGGCGGCCATGTCCGTGGAGCGCGAGCGCCAGGCCCTGCACGACCTGCTGACCGGCCTGCCGAACCGCAAGCTGCTGATCCAGAGCTCGCGCACGGCGATCGAGAACTCGGCGGCGGACGGGCGCAAGGTCGCGCTGTTCCTGCTCGACCTCGACCGGTTCAAGGAGATCAACGACACCCTCGGCCACCAGGTCGGGGACACCCTGCTCCAGCTCGTCGGCCGGCGGCTCTCCTCAACCGTGCGCGCCGAGGACACGGTCGCCCGTCTCGGCGGCGACGAGTTCGCCGTCCTCGTCCACGGCATCCAGGACACGCAGGAGGCACTCGACCTCGCGGAGCTGGTCCGCTCCGCGCTCGCCGCGCCGTTCCGCACCGACGGGATGTCGTTCGAGGTCGAGGGTTCGATCGGCGTCGCTCTGCATCCCGAGCACGGCCAGGACTTCGAGACGTTGCTGCAGCGCGCGGACGTCGCGATGTACGTCGCCAAGGACCGCAAGACCGGCATCGAGGTCTACTCGCCGGACACCGACCGACACTCCACGCTGCGACTGGGCACGCTCGCCGAGCTGCGCACCGCGCTCGACCGCGGCGAGCTCCACCTGCACTACCAGCCGAAGGCCGACCTGCGCACCGGCGACGTCGTCGGCGTCGAGGCACTGCTGCGCTGGCAGCACCCGGAACGGGGCACGGTGCCCCCGGACGAGTTCATCCCGCTCGCCGAGCAGACGGGCCTGATGCGGCACATCACGCAGTTCGTCGTCGACGAGGCGCTCGAGCAGCTCGCCACCTGGTGGCAGGCCGGGCTGCGCGTCCAGGTCGCCATCAACGTCTGCGCGCGTGACCTCTATGACCGTGACTTCGCGTCGTTCCTGCGTACCAAGCTCGACCACCACGGCGTGCCGCCGCGCGCGGTGATGATCGAGGTGACCGAGAGCGTCCTGATGGCCGACCCGGCCCGCGCGGCCAGCACACTGTTGTCGCTGGCCGACCTGGGCGTCGGAGTCTCGCTTGACGACTTCGGCACGGGCTACTCCTCGCTGGTCCACCTCAAGCGACTGCCGGTCAGCGAGGTCAAGATCGACCGGTCGTTCGTCATGCGCATGGACGTGCACGAGGACGACGCGGCGATTGTCCGATCGATCATCGAGCTCGCGACGGCGCTGGGGTTGCGCGTCGTCGCCGAAGGCGTGGAGACGCAGGAGTCCTGGGACCGGCTCGCCGTCTATGGCTGCGACGCGGCGCAGGGCTGGTATCTCGCGAAGGCGATGCCCGGCGGCGAGGTCACCCGCTGGCTCAAGGACTTCTCGCGGCAGCCGGCACCCGTGCTCGGCGTGCAGCCGGGTCCGGCCGAGCAGCGCACCGCCCTGGCCTGAGCTATCTGCGCCTTCGGCGCTTGTCGCGGGGCCCCAACCCCGCTCCGGGTGTCGCCCTACGATTGCCAACGTGTCCGAGGCTTCAACGATCAGTCGCGACGACGTCGCGCACCTTGCCCGCCTGGCCCGCATCGCGATGACCGACGCCGAGCTCGACCATCTCGCCGAGCAGCTCGGCGTCATCCTCGGCGCGGTGGCGCGGGTGCAGGAGGTCGCGGCGGGAGACATCCCGCCCACGTCGCACGCCGTGCCGTTGACGAACGTGTTCCGACCGGACGAGCCCGCGCCGACGCTCGGCGCGGAGGCCGCTCTTGCTTCGGCACCGGCGGCGGAGGACGGTCGCTTCCGCGTGCCGCAGATCCTCGGCGGCGAGGAGTGACGGACTCCGGCGAGATCGTCCGGTGGACCGCCGCCGAGACGGCTGCCCGCATCGCCTCCCGCGAGACATCCGCGGTCGAGGTCGCCGAGGCCCACCTCGCGCGGATCGACGCGGTCGACGGCAACGTCCACGCGTTCCTGCACGTCGACCGCGACGGTGCCCTGCGGCAGGCGGCGCGGGTCGATGCCGGTGAGGTGACCGGCCCGCTTGCCGGTGTGCCGCTCGCACTCAAGGACGTCATCGTCACCGCCGGCGTCCCGACGACTGCAGGCTCGCGAATCCTCGACGGCTGGGTGCCGCCGTACGACGCCACGATCGTCGAGCGGATGCGCGACGCGGGCATCGTCGTGCTGGGCAAGACCAACATGGACGAGTTCGCGATGGGCTCGTCGACGGAGCATTCGGCGTACGGGCCGTCGCACAACCCGTGGGATCTGACGCGGACGCCAGGCGGTTCCGGCGGCGGCTCCAGCGCGGCGGTCGCGTCCTTCCAGGCACCGCTCGGCATCGGTACGGACACCGGCGGCTCGATCAGGCAGCCGGCCGCGGTCACCGGAACGGTCGGCGCGAAACCGACGTACGGCGGGGTCTCGCGCTACGGCCTCATCGCGTTCTCGTCGTCGCA
>JAFAQI010000132.1 GCA_019246495.1 Frankiales bacterium
GCGACAGCCGAGGACAAGGCGACGGGCGGCAAGCGCAGCGCCACGGTCACCTCGATCAGCTTCACGAGCCCGACCACGGCGCTCGTCAACTACACGCTGGTCGCTGCGGGGCGGACGTTGCCGGCGAGCGGCACGGCTGTTCTCGACAACGGTGTGTGGAAGGTCAGCGAGGTGACGTTCTGCACGCTGGTCGTGCTCGGCAACGGTGAGCGGCCCGTGAAGAGTTGCCCGTCGTAGGACTTCTGACGGGGCGTCATATATTCGCGCGGTGAGCGGCTTCAACCTGGCGAACCTCTTCGAGCGCGTCGCCGATGCGGTGCCGGACCGCGAGGTGATTGTGTCGCCCGCTCGGCGCTTGACCTATGCGCAGCTCGAGGAGCGGTCGAACCGCCTCGCCAACGCGCTGACGAAGCTGGGCATCGGCGCCGGGGACCACGTCGGGCTCCAGCTGCTCAACGGCTCGGAGTATCTCGAGGGCATGCTGGCCGCGTTCAAGATCTCAGCCGTTCCCATCAACGTGAACTTCCGCTACGTCGAGGCCGAGCTGCGGCATCTCTACGAGGACGCCGACCTGGTTGCGGTCATCCACCACCGCCAGTTCTCGCCGCGGGTGCAGTCTGCAGCCGCGGGCGCCTCGATGCTGCAGCACCTCGTCGTCGTCGACGACGAGAGCGGTGCGGAGGTGGCGGCCGGCGCGGTCGCTTACGAGGACGCGCTCGCCACCGCTGCGGCCGACCGCCCGGACGGCTCGACGCGGACAGGCGACGATCGCTACATCGCCTACACCGGTGGGACCACCGGTTTGCCGAAGGGCGTCGTGTGGCGCCAGGAGGACATCTTCTTCGCGGCGATGGGCGGCGGCGACGTCTTCCAGTCCGGCAACTTCATCGGCGCCGAGGACGAGATCGTCGAGCGAATCCCCGAGGTCGGCGGGACGATCCTGACGACGCCGCCGTTGATGCACGTCTCCGCGCAGTGGGGGGTCTTCCACTCGCTGTTCGCCGGCGGCCGAGTCGTTTTCCCGCCGCCGGGCGCGTTCGACGCGGATGCCATCTGGCGGCTGGTGCAGGACGAGGGCGTCAACATTCTGACGATCGTCGGCGATGCGATGGCGCGACCTCTTGCCGACGCGTTGGCTGCAGCGTCGTACGACGTGTCGTCGCTCATCGTGATCGGTTCCGGTGGCGCGACGTTGTCGAGCGCGGCCAAGACCCGGCTCGCTGAACTGCTGCCCAACGTGATGCTGGTCGACGGCTTCGGGTCGTCGGAGACCGGTGTCGTCGGCAACAAGCTGCATGCGGCGGGCGACACCTCGACGTCGCCGCGCTTCACCGTCAACGCGCAGACCCAGGTGCTCGACGAGGACGGCAAGCCGGTCGCGCCGGGCAGTGGCAAGGTCGGCCGGCTTGCGCGCAAGGGTCACGTGCCGATCGGCTACTACAAGGACGAGACCAAGACGAAGGCGACGTTCCTCGAGATCGACGGCGAACGCTGGGTGCTGCCCGGTGACAACGCGACGGTCGACGAGGACGGCACGGTGGTCCTGCTCGGCCGCGGGTCGACGTCGATCAACACCGGCGGCGAGAAGGTCTATCCCGAAGAGGTCGAGACCGCGCTGATGACATCGCCAGATGTTGCGGACGCCGTCGTCGTCGGGCTACCCGACGAGCGATGGGGCGAGCGGGTCGTCGCGGTCGTGAAGCCGGCGTCCGGTGCGGCGCCGACTCTCGAGTCGTTGCAGGCGCACGCGCGCTCCTCGCTCGCGGGCTACAAGGTGCCGCGGGCGCTCGTGCTGGTCGAGACGCTGGAGCGGACACCGGCCGGCAAGCCCGACTACAAGTGGGCCAAGGAGAAGGCCGCCGCCGAGGCGTCGTCTTGACGGGTGACGAGGTCGCCGACCGGCTGGCGATCCAGGACCTGATCGCGCGCTACCCGCTCGTTGTCGACGGCGGCGACTGGGACGGACTCGACGCGCTGTTCACCGACGATGCGCGGATCGACTTCACCGCATTCGGCGGGCCGGTCGGCGATGTCGGCTCGATCAAGACCTTCCTCGCGGACGCCTTGTCGGGTTTCCGGCGTACGCAGCACATGATGGGGCTGCCGGCGATCACGCTCGACGGTGATCGAGCGACCGCGCGGACGTCGTGCACCAACCCGATGGTCGTCGACAACAGTGACGACACGACGTCGGTCTGGCTGATCGGGCTCTGGTACGACGACGAGTTTCGGCGTACGTCGGACGGGTGGCGGTTCACGTCACGCCGGCAGGAACGGAGCTACTCGGTCGTCGGGCTCCGCGACACACCGCTTGGCCCAGCGTGAGCTTCGTGCGGGTGGAGCGGCCGCGGGACGGCGTGGCGCTCGTGACGCTCGACCGGCCGGAGCGGATGAACGCGATGGCGTTCGACTTGATGATCCCGCTGCGCGATGCGTTGCGCGAGGTTAGCGCCGACAACGAGGTCCGTGTCGTCGTGTTGACCGGTGCCGGCACGGCGTTCTGCTCGGGTGCCGATCTCGAGGACCCAGGCCGGGTGCCCGGCATCGACGGGCTGACATTGCCGACGATCGCGTTGCGGTCGATGGAGCTGCTCGACGAGGTCATCTCGACGGTACGACGGATGCACCAGCCGGTCATCGCGGCGGTGAACGGTCCGGCGATCGGTGGCGGCTTCTGTCTCGCCCTCGCGTGCGACATCCGGATCGCGTCGGCATCGGCGTACTTCCGGGCTGCCGGCATCAGCAACGGGCTGACTGCGAGCGAGCTCGGTATCTCCTACCTGTTGCCGCGCGCGATCGGGGCAGCGCGCGCGGCCGAGATCATGCTGACCGGCCGTGATGTCGACGCCGCGGAGGCGGAGCGGATCGGTCTCGTCGCGCGCGTCGTCGGGGACGACCTGCTCGCCACCTGTTACGACACGGCGGAGCGCATCATCGGCTTCAGCCGGCCGGGCGTCGAGCTGACGAAGCGGATGCTCACCGCGAGTCTCGACGCGGCGTCGTTCAGCGCGCACATGGACCACGAGGGCATCGCGCAGCTGTTCGTGCGTCTCACCACTCGCAACTTCGAAGAAGCGGTCACCGCACGCAAGGAGAAGCGTCAGCCCCGGTTCCGGGACTGAGGGTCGTCATGGGAAAGGTCGCCGTGGACGAGGAGACCCGCAAGGCGTCGCAACAGCTCGCCGACGAGATGCGCCGCATCATCAACCGGCTTGCCGTGGTCCGACCGTCGGCCGAGGAGCTGGCGCGGGCGGCTGAGGCAGCGGCGTCGTTCGCCGACCGGCTCGACGCGATGCCGCAGCGCACGAGGTCGTGGGAGGTCAGTGAGGCCGGCCTGCTGCCCCGCGACTTCATCGCCTACAGCCCCGTCAGCGGCCGCAGCAACCCGATGTCGCCGCCAGTGCAGCTGCGCGTGGTGCCCGGCAAGAACGACGCGGCCGGCGAGCACCGGATCGAGGGTGACGTGACGTTCGGGCCGGCGTACGAAGGGCCGCCCGGTCACGTACACGGCGGGCTCGTGGCCGCGATGTTCGACGAGCTGCTCGGCTTCGCCCAGCTCAACCCCGGTTTCACGGCCTACCTGCATGTCAACTACCGGAAGCCGACGCCGCTCAACACGCCGCTGCATCTCGTTGCCTGGGTCGAGAGCGTCAACGGCCGCAAGCGGATGGTCCGCGGCGAGTGCTACGCCGGCGACGTCCTGCTCACCGATGCCGAGGGGTTGTTCATCGCGCCGCGCGACGACGAGGACTACCTCGCCCGGCTGGGCCAGCAGCAGTGAGCGACCAATCGGCCGGGCGCTATGCCGGCAAGCGCGTGCTGCTCACCGGCGCCGCGTCAGGCATCGGCCGGGCCGTCACTCTGCGGCTGGCGAGCGAAGGCGCGCGCGTGTTCGCGCTGGACATCGACGAAGCCGGCCTGGCCGCGACGGCGAAGGCGGCGGCAGGTCAGGTCGCCGTACGGCGTTGTGACGTCACGTCGGCAGCCGAGTGCCGCGCGGCGGTCGAGGCGGCCGTCGGCGAGCTCGGCGGTCTCGACGTCCTCGGGAACATCGCCGGCGTCGCGCGGGGCGAGCACATGACCGAGGTCACGGAGTCGGCGTACCGGCAGATGATGGGCGTCAACGTCGACGGCTACTTCTTCATGGCGCAGGCAGCGATTCCGCATCTGCTGGCGTCGGGCGAGGCGGGCAACGACCCGGTCATCGTCAACATCGCGTCCAACGCCGGCCTGATCGGCCAGGCCTACACGGTCGTCTACTGCATGACCAAAGGCGCCGTCGTGCAGCTCACCCGCGCCCTCGCGATGGAGTTCCTCAAGAGCCCGCTGCGTGTCGTCGGCATCGCGCCCGGTGGTGTCGAGACCGGCCTCGTGCACGGCTACCAGATGCCGGCTGATGTCGACTGGGACCTCGTGATGCGTTACACCGGCGCGCGCGGGCTGGCGCAGCCCGACGACATCGCGAACCTGTTTGCATTCCTGGCGAGCGACGAAGCGCGCAACATCCACGGCACGGTCGTGTCGAGCGACGGCGGGATGACGGCGGGCTGACTGCGGCAAGCGGCTAACCTTCGGCGGCATGCCGCTGTTCTCGTTCGAAGGCAAGTCGCCGACTGTCGATCCTGATGCCTGGATTGCACCGACCGCCACGCTCGTCGGTGACGTGACGGTGGAGGCCGGCGCGTCGGTCTGGTACGGCGCCGTCATCCGCGCAGACTTCGCGCCAATCGTCATCCGGGCCGGCGCCAACATCCAGGACGGCGCCGTACTGCACGCCGCCGAGCCGCTCGAGATCGGCGCCGGGGCGACTATCGCGCACTGCGTCGTGATGCACGGCGCCTCCGTCGGCGCCGAGGCTCTGGTCGGCAACAACGCGACGGTGCAGGACGGCGCGCGGATCGGCGACCGCGCGATGGTCGCCGCCGGCGCGCTCGTCCCGCCGAACACCGTGGTCGAGAGCGGCACGCTGTTCCGCGGCGTCGCCGGCAAGGACGCCGGCCCCTTGTCACCGAGCGCGCAGTTCTGGATCGACAGCAACCCGACGGCGTACCAGCAGCTCGCCCGCCGCCACGCCGCCGGCATCACCCCCGCCGACTGAACCAATTGCGGATTGCCTGACCTAGAGGGCGGCGAATCCGCAATTGCTCAGCAGTCGACGTAGATGTCGAGGCCGTCGACCTCGTCGAAGCCAAGCCGCGCATAGATCCGCGCCGCCGCGTCGGTGTCCGGATGCAGGTGCGCCAACTGCGCGTCGGCCGCAAAGCCGCGCTCGACGAGCCACGTCGACATCGCTGCGCCGATGCCTCGAGCACGTGCTGACGGCAGGACCGCGATGCCGGCGACGTAGACCGCCGGCCCGGCGTCGCCGGACGACACGACGCAGTGGCCGCACCCGACGGGCGCACCGTCGAGTTCCGCGACACAGACGACAGCTGACGGCATCGAGAGGATCGGCTCGACCCACGGCCGCTCCACGGCGTCGTCCTCGTGGAACGCGACCGTGTCGACGCCCAGAACGGCGTCGACGTCCTGCGGCGCGGCCTGGCGCAGCGTCACGTCCGGTGGCGGCGCGGCGGCAGTGAAACGGTCCGGCACCAGACCCATCAGCCGCTTGGTGAACAGCTTGCGGCCGTGCGGCCAGGAGGCACCTGACGGCACGCGCAGTCCCCACGGCAGCGCCTCCCCGGACGGCAACGGCCGGGCGGCGTACCAGGCGCGCACGGCAGCGATGTCGACCAGCTCCGTCTCGCGGACGTCACCGCTGTTCCACTGCGCGTGCGGCAGGCCCGATGCCATCAACCGGACGCCGGACAGCCGTGCGGTGCCGCCGCCAACGGATGCACGGAAGCGACCGTGCTCCTCCCACGCGTCGGCGTGCGCGGTCCGCACCCAGTCGGCTTGCACGCGACGAGTCTGACAGCGTGCGTGATGATCTGCCGATGACCCAGACGCCCATGACTCAGACTGACGCACCCTGGCTCGCCGGCTGCGGGATCGCGGACATCACTGGCGAGCCCTGGCGGGTCGGCCTGATGGGCTACG
>JAFAQI010000224.1 GCA_019246495.1 Frankiales bacterium
GCGGTGGTCGAACTGAGCCTCGGCATCCCCAACTTCGGTGGCTAGGCCGGTGACTGGTCGGCGCTGCTCGACGTCGCCCGCGCGGCCGACGCGGCTGGGATCGACCGGATCGTCGTGAACGACCACGTGGTGCTCGGCGATCGCCTCGACGCCTACACCTGGGGGCACTTTCCAACCGGTCCGGACGGGCCGTGGCTGGAGCCGCTGACGGTGCTCGGCGCGATGGCCGGCATCACGTCGCGAGTGCGACTCTCGACCGGCATCCTCATCGCCGGACTGCGGCCCGCACCGGTGCTCGCCAAGTCGGTGGCGACACTCGATGCGCTGTCCGGCGGCCGGGTCGACCTCGGTGTCGGTGTCGGCTGGCAGCGCGAGGAGTACGACGCCCAAGGACTCGACTTCGCCTCGCGCGGTCGCCGGCTCGACGACACGATCGCGGCCTGCCGCGAGCTCTGGACGCAGTGGCCTGCGTCGTACTCCTCGGACACGGTGAGCTTCGACGCCGTGTGGTGCTCGCCGCGGCCGGTGCAGGACCGGTTGCCGGTGTGGTTCGCCGGGACGTTGAACGAGCGCAACCTGCGCCGGATCGTCGATCTCGGCGACGGGTGGATCCCGATCATGGGTGCGACTTCCGACGACATCCGCGACGGTGCCGAGCGGCTCCGATCAGCCACCGACCGCGCGGTCGCGGTGCAGGCGACACTGCCGCTCGTCCGCGACGCCGACCGGGTCGTCGACCTGGCCGCGACGATGGCCGCGGTGCCCGGTCTCGTCGCGGCGGGCGTGACGAACGTCTATGTCAATGTCGCGTCGTTCGCGCGGTCCCCGGAGACTGCCGTCGACGCGATCACCGGCTTGGTCGACGCGTTGCGTGAGGTCTCGTCGTGAGCGACGACGTCGTGCTGTTGCGCGCGTTGGTGGAGTCCTACGCGCTGGCGGTGGACCGGGCCGACGGTGCTGCAGTCGCGGGCCTGTTCGTCGACGACGGAGTGCTCGCGCTCTGGATGGACCCGGCCAGCGGGGAACAGACCGGAGGGCGTCGTGGCCGCGACGAGGTCGCTGCGGCCGTCGATGGCATCGCGCGCTATCGCGCGACCCACCACACGATCTCGGCCAGCGGGTGGACGGTCGACGGCGACACTGCACGCGGCGAGACGACCTGCACCGCGCATCACGTCGAGCCGGTCGACGACGGTTCGTCGTACCGCGACCGCGTGCTGTTCATCCGCTACGCCGACGACTGCCGACGCACCGCCGGCGGCTGGCGGTTCGCCCGTCGCGAGGTGCGCGTCCAGTGGGTCACCCTGCTGCCGGTCGACCGCTGACTCAGCGCCAGTCAGGGTGCAGCTGCCGGTCGAGTGCGAGCTTGAGGCCGTTGACCGTCTGGCCGTTGAGCTCGACTGCTTCGTCGGCGGTCGCCAGCCAGGCGACAGCTGCGGCCGGGGCTGACGGCGGCGCACCGGCGTAGTGCCCCTCGAGACCCAGCCGCGCAGCGTTGGCCTGCATTCGTTCGGTGACGACATGGCCGGGGTCGACGTTGACGGCGACGATGCCGTCGCGGCCGTGCTCGACTGCGAGGTGCCCTGCGAGGCGGTGGAAGGCCGCCTTGGACGCGGCGTAGGCGTAGCCCCAGCCGCCCTCGCCGACCGGCGCCTTCGGGTCGTGGGTCGCGGCGTAGGACGTGATGCCGATGATGCGGCCGTCGCCGCGGTCGAGCATCGCGGGCAACGCCGCCTGCACGAGGACGAGCTGCGCGACCGCATTGGCCTGGAGCTTGGTCGTGACGACCGTCGGGTCGGTGTCGAGCAACCGGAGCATGCTGCCGGCGCCGGTGTGTACGGCGTTGAGCACGAGCACGTCGATCCGGCCGAACTCGTCGATCGTTCGTGCAACGGCGCCGCGCAGCGACTCGTGGTCGGTCAGGTCGGCGACGAGGGGCAGCGCCGACGTGCCGCGTTGCTCGATCTCGGCGGCCGTTCGCTCGAGGCTGCCCTCGATCGTCGCGCCGCCGCCGGCGTCGGAGTCGTCGACGCCGGTGCCTTCGCGCATCGTGCGGGCCGTGATGGCGACGGCGAACCCGGCCTCGGCGAGAGCGTGGGCGCAGGCCCGGCCGATGCCGCGGCTGGCGCCGGTGACGAGGGCGACCCGGTTGGCGATCATGGCGTTGGCAGGAATCTAACGCCATGATCGCGGCCGATTTCCGTAGGTGACGCCATGATCGCGGAGAGCGGCGGCGTACGGTGCGGCTCGTGGGCGGCTCCGGCTCCGGTGACAGCGAGATGCGCGCGGCCGCGCGCCGCTGGGCCACGACCTGGCAGGCCGCCTGGGCGGCGCACGACCAGACGGCGATCGCCGCGCTCTATGCGCCCGGCGCGCACTTCCAGCCGCATGCGTTCCGTCCGCCGCTGCCGGTGGAGCGCTACCTCCAGCAGGTCTTCGACGACGAGGTCGCCGCTGACCCGCACTTCGACGAGCCGGTCGTCGACGGTCGGCGAGCGGCGGTGCACTGGCGCGCGACGACACGCCTGCGCGACAGCACCACCGAGGACCTCGTCGGCGTCTCGCTACTCACGTTCGACGACAGGGGACTCGTCACCGAGCAACGCGACTACTGGGCGGACGGCGCCGCCGGACTCAACGCCAGCGACTGAGGAACGCCAGCGTCATCCGCGCGGCGTTGTCAGCGGCGAGCTGCCGGTAGTAGAAGAACTGCACCGGGAAGCCCGGCAGGCCGAGCGGGTCCCCGCCACCGTCGGACACCGCGCGGAAGCCGAGGAACGGCAGATGATGCGCGGAGGCGACAGCGTCGACCGCGGCGGTCTCCTCGTCCTCGGCGGCATAGCCCTTGCCCGCCGCACTCGAGGCGCCGTAGCCGGTGAAGAACGACGGGTCGACGAATGGCACGACACTGCGCGCGAATTGCGTCGTCTCAGGACCGAGCTGACCCTGCTGTACGACGCACGGCTCACAACCGAGGACGTCACCACCACCCGGAACGCAGCGCAGCGCGCGGCCGACAAAGGGATCGGTGGTCTGTCCCTTGCCACCGAACTCGACGCGCGGGCGGTGCGTCACGCTCACCGTCGCCACCGTGTCGGGGTTCAGCACGCACCCGCAGGCCGGGTCACCGACCGGTGCCGCGGACTCGAGGCGAACCCCGGATCGAGCCGCCGATCGGGCCGCCGCGAGCATCCGCCGGTCGACATCGAAGAAGTGCTTGCCGCCGTCGAGCGTCCAGCGGGTCGGCACTGTGACGCTGCCGATCCAGTCACCACCGGCAACACCGGAGAAGACGACGGAGTCGATCGCGCTTCGCGGTCCGCAGCGAAATGCGGCTAGCACGGCAGCGGTGCTCCGCCGTGCATTGACCGGCCCGATGCCGGTGAGCGCCAGCACGACGTCGTGGCCGCGCAGCCGGCCGACGAAGTAGTCGCGACCGTCCCGCTCGACCAGAGTGACGCCCGCGGTTTGCGCCAGCAACGGCCCGAGCTCGACCGGCATGGCGGACAGGACGAGGGTGCGCGGCACGCACCCGATCGGCCGGCGGTGGGCCGCACTGTCTCCGGAGGCAAGGGCGGGCCCGCTCGCCGCCAGCACCAAGGCAGCAGCTGTCGCCGCCAGCCATCGTGCCCTCGCCACGCGCATGATGATGAAGTTCGCGCGAGGCGGCCGGACTCCTGCGACGATGCCTCCGCCCGCGCTCGATCCACATCGCCGAGGAGGCTTCCATGCGCTCGACCTCCCCCGCCCGCCTCGTTCTCGCCGCCGTCGGAGGCATCGGTCTGCTGCTGCCCGCGGCTGCACCGGTCGCTGCGGCGACGGCGCGTACCACGGCCGCCACCGGTCATGTCCGCGTGTTCGGCGACTGCCAGAAGCCGAAGGTCGAGCCGCACCTGATCGTCCCGGCCTGCGGCGACTTCAACCTCGGCGTGAAGCACGCGAAGTACGAGTGGTGGACGCGGCACACCGCCCACGGTTCGGGGCAGTTCGTCTACAACGACTGTCAGCCGGACTGCGCCTCCGGC